>CANJJP010000374.1 GCA_947474485.1 Bacteroidota bacterium
ATCATTAGGATTTTTATTAATGAACAAAGTACTAGAGAAGTTGTAATTTATTGAATATCTTCGAAATATTATAATTCCAAAATACACAAAAAAAGCCGCTTATTCAACTCTATCTGGATATAGCCTTCATTTATATTGTAAATATTATACATTTTAAGTGCCACTATTTGGCACTTGATAAATGTAATTTTGTTAAACATAAATTTAAATACAATGTTATATCACATGCAACAATACATCTCAAATTCTTTAACAAAGGTATTTGAGCCAGCAATCGGACAAAGAGTAAATGAAACTGCTAATACTTGTGTTGGGATTATTTCAACTGCCAATACAAATCTAAATGGTACTGGTACTATAGTTGGCATTTATAGCTCGGTGTATACATCACTTTTAAAAACATTTACTATAAAAGCAATAGGCAATACAACTAGAGGAATGGTTAGATTTTTTTCCTATGATAGTGAAGGTGGTTCAAAAAAACTAATAATGGAGGTTGATATCCCTGCGGTAATCCAATCTTCAATAGATCAAGCGTTTTCAATAACACTAGAAACAGACTATATGCTACAAGCCGAATGGAATATTGGAGCATCTACTGAGAAAGCAGAGAGCTTCATCATTACAATTGAAGGAGTTGAAATGTCATATCCGTAAATTATTCAATTAACTATATATATTAACAAATTAAACATTTAAAACTAAAATTATGGCAGCAGAAACGCAGTACACAGCAAATACTGGAATGGTAAAAATTTCAACAGCTAATACCTCACTAACAGGTTCGGGTACGGTTGGTACCGATATTTACAATGTAATTACAGGGGCCTCAAATGGTACTTTAATAAAAACTGTCAGCATTAAAGCTACAACTAAAGGAGCATCAAGCACTACACAAGGTATGGTAAGGCTGTTCATTTATGATGGGTCTAACACAAGACTTTTAATGGAGGTAGAAATCCCAGCTCAAGGCCAAGGAAGTACATCTTCTTCATTTGAAACTACTGTTGAACTTAATTATAAATTAAAATCAGGTTGTATTTTAAGAGCTACAACACAAACAGGAGATGACTTTAATGTAATTGCTGAGGGTCTTGATTTTGCATATTATGCAACATCAGTTAGACCCGAAAGTACAAATTACACAGCTAATACTGGTGTAGGTTATATGAATGCATCTAACAATGCTTTAGATGGTTCAGGTACTGTAGGGACAGATATTTTTACTATTGTAACCGCAGGGGCTTCAGGTTCTGGATGGAAGGGACTTTGTATAGATTCAATTGCAATTAAAGCTGTTGGAACTGTAACACAAGGCATGGTTAGAATTTTTATTCAAAATACAGGAACAGGAACATCAAATACATTTTTATTAAAAGAAATAGATGTAACTGACAACATACCAAGTGGCACATCCAAAAGTTTCAGTCATAAAATTGTGTTTCCTGATAAATTTCAATTGCAAGCTGGTTATAAAATTTTAGCTACTACACAAAATGCTGAAAATTTTGCTGTAATAGCTGATGCAATGGACTGGAAATACCCCGCTTAATTACTTTATTTAAAAATATAAAAAAATGGCAGAAGAAACACAATATACGGCAAATACAGGTCTAGCTACTGTATCTACAGCTAATAGTAATTTAGATGGTTCTGGTACATTAGTAACTGTAGTTACAGGTGCATCAAATGGCACACTAATTAAATCAATAATAGTCAAAGGAGTTTCAAATACTATCACGCATGGAATGATTAGGCTGTTTGTTTATGATGGAACAAACACTAGGCTTCTTGAAGAAATTGAAGTGATACCAAATACCCAAGCATCAATTAATCCTACGTTTGAAGCAATTATACCACTCGACTTCAATCTTACAACTGGATATGTATTAAAAGCCTCTACGCAAAATGCAGAAACGTTTAACATAATTGCCGAAAGTAATAATTGGGCTTACTACGCAACTTCTGTAAGGGCAGATACTACGCAATATACAGGGGCAATTGGACTATCATCTGTATCTACAGCTAATTCAAACTTAGATGGCACAGGAACCGTCGCAACTATTTTTACCGCTGGCGTATCTGCTACCTATAAAGGTTGCAGTATACCTACTATTACTATAAAAGCTACGGTTAATAACACGCCTGGTATGGTGCGTGTATTTATTGGTGATACTGGTAGTACAAAAAAGTTATTTAAAGAAATTGTTATTCCGTCAATAACAAAAACAGCTACTGACAAAGCATTTGAACATACAATTATATTTGATGATGATTTTGATTTGCAGGCAGGCTATAAAATCATCGCATCAACCCAAAACGCAGAGAACTTTAACATTTTAGTTGAAGGAAAGAATTGGAATTATCCAACGTAATAAGACTTAGTTAATAGAAGAATTACTTTAATTTTTGAAATTTTAAAAATTGATTATATGAAAAAGACACCAAAAATTCAAAAGAGAATTTCCTTATCAGAAAACCAAGAGCAAACCACTCCTCAAGGTAAACTATCTTTAGAGAAGGAAATGATTGTGCAAATAAGTGCAGCTCTTATGGATAAAGCTGTTGCAAGACCAACTACTGGTACGCAAGGTTCGCGTTGTTGTGGATGGACAAGAACAGATTTCTGTTGTTGGGGCACAATGGATAATGGAACAACTTGTCATACTAATTGGTAGTATACTAATAATTATGTATTAAATAATCAGAATTAACTTATTGACAAAAGTTGACAAAGTACTCGTAAACTTTTTTGTAAAAGCCTCTTAATCATTTGTAAGGAAAAAATAAATGATGTTTTTTGCGATAAATAACACATTGTGGCTACTTTTGTTTATTTATAAATGGATATATCATGAGAATCACTATTAAACAATTGTTTTGCTTTGGAATAATTTCATTTAATGTATCTGTTTTTATATTATACGGTACAGTAAAGTTGTCGCATATGCAGTTATCGGAGGAGTTTCTTATTCATTCTAACATACCCTGTAACGATGCAAGACCTATTGATATTATGTGGTATTTTTTTAGTTTGAAAAGAGGGTATGTCCTAGTAATTGCAATTAGTCAAATAATTTCAGCAATTTTATTGATACTTAAACGGACTAGATTATTTGGCGTCCTTTTATATTTATTTATTGTTTCAAATATATTGGCAATTGGTTTATTCTACGGCATATTTTATGGTCCATTAATAATAAGTGGTATGTGTTTTTTTAATTGTTTAATACTATTATATTTTGAAAAAAGTAAACTAAAAATCCTGTTTTCGAAAGAA
>CANJJP010000375.1 GCA_947474485.1 Bacteroidota bacterium
AGTTAACGAATTGATGCTAACACTTCCTCTTTATAAATTAAAAAAATCAATGGAAATATTTCCTTTAATAAAGGATAAGGAGTTTTAAATAAAAAGTAAAGCAATATTCCAAAAACAAAAAAGTGTAGAAAAATGGTTTTTCTACACTTTTTTTGTGGACATTCAAATCACATAACAATAAATTACAAAAACAGTTGTTTATATATAGTGGTTCGATTTTCCTACTAGGATAAAAAAAACCCTTGCATTGCAAGGGTTTAATGAGAAGTGGTACCTCCAGGAATCGAACCAGGGACACACAGATTTTCAGTCTGTTGCTCTACCGACTGAGCTAAGGTACCGAACCATTTCCCTTTCGGGGCTGCAAATATAACAATTTTATTAAAACCCAAAAAAAAATACCGCATTTTTCGTTCTTTATCCTCATTTTTGTGCAAAATATAAAGCAATAAAGTGAATTTAGTAATTGATTTGGGCAACACAAGAGCAAAATTAGCTCTTTTTGAGGGGAAATTTTTAAAAGAACAATTTTCTTTTGAGTCCCGAATTTCGTTAGCTCAACTTCAAAAGGTGTTTAAAAGCCATATAGGCATAAATAAAACAATAGTTTCTTCTGTTATCAATCACTCTAAGGGTATAAGCAACTTTCTTTCTAATCATACACAACATATTTTATTTGATACGAACACAAAAATTCCTTTACAAAACAAGTATGGAAGTCCTGAAACACTGGGCAAGGACAGGTTAGCCGTTGCAATTGGTGCACATTCATTACACAAAGGTTTTCCTGTTTTGGTAATTGATTGCGGAACTTGCATAAAAACAGATTTTGTAACTGCATCAGGTGAATATTTAGGAGGTTCAATTTCTCCAGGAATTAACATGCGGTTTAAAGCGCTAAACCAGTTCACAGATAAGCTGCCCGTTTTGAACATTGATAAGAATTATCATTCTTTAACAGGCACTACTACTAATGAATCTATACTAAGTGGTGTACAAAACGGGGCACTATTTGAGGTAAAAAGCTTTATTGATGGGTATTTGAAACAATATCCCGATTTAAAAATCGTTTTAACCGGCGGAGATGCAGCTTTTTTTGAACTTGAGCTAAAAAATCACATCTTTGTATGCCCCGAATTAGTGTTGATTGGGTTAAACGAAATAGTTGAATTTAATGCGTCGAAATAAAATATATTCTAGTCTCTCGATTTTAATTTTTGTATTCTTTGTTAATTCATTGTTTGCGCAAAAATATACTTCATCTCCTTATTCTCGTTTTGGCCTCGGTCAAATTACCAATCGTACTTTTGCACAATCAAATGCAATGGGAGGTAGTTTTGTTGCACTAAAAAATGATACCCTATTACCTGTCTTTTTAAATCCTGCTAATCCTGCTAGTTATTCATCATTAGGAATTACAACTTTTGAAGCAGGAGTTAATTCTACTTTTAATCAATTTAGCAATACATCTTTTAAAACAAATTCAAACAATACAGCACTAAATTATGTTTCACTGGGCTTCCCAATGGGAAAAAGCATGGGAGGCTGTTTTGGAGTAATGCCTTTAAGCAGTGTGGGTTATAATATATACCATACTAGTAAAATTGAAAACATTGGAGAGGTAAAAGAAAACTACGAAGGAGACGGCGGCGTTAATCAAATTTTTTTTGGTACTGCCTGGAAACCTTTCTCAAAATCATTTGTTAAATATAGAAATTCGAAAAAGTATAAATCAGATGATTCCGCAAGTGTAACTGCTGCACGAAACAAGATTTTTATTAAGAGATGGCTATCTAGTCTTTCAGTAGGAGCTAATGGATATTATTATTTTGGAACCATTAATACAATTAGTAGAGTTATTTTTCCAGATGTAAATAATACATTTAACACACGTGTTAATCGACAAGCAAACATAAATTCGTTTTCAGGCTCGCTAGGTATGCAAAGCACTTTTAATATTGATTCTAAAAGGCTTTCAGAAATAGATACTGTAACTAATTCTCGTAATTATGGAAAACATAAGCGAAGAAACTTAAAAGAGGATATTTATATCACCTTAGGTTATACCTACTCTATGAACAATAAGCTTAATGCAACTTATTCTAATTTCGCAAATACGTTTTTATACTTTGGAGCAGGAAACGAATCGTTTAGAGACACCATTTTTTATAATGCGGATATAAAGGGAAAAATTACTTTGCCTACTATGCATGGTATAGGAGTTTCTATAAGAAAAGGAAGTAAGTGGAATATTGTAGCTGATTACGAAATGCAGTTATGGAGTGGCTTTAAGTATTTTGATGATGTAAATTATTTGCAAGACATGAAGCGTGTTTCGATTGGGGCAGAGTTTGTTCCAAATAAATTTGCTCATGGAAAAGGAGATTATTTAAAACGAGTTCATTATAGGTTAGGGGCAAGATATAATGATGGATTTTTATTAATCAATAACAATAGAGTTAACGATTATGCGCTTACAGCAGGTTTTGGTTTCCCTGTTGGAGCTAATAAGTTACTTAACACTTTCAACGTTTCTGTTGAGGCGGGACAAACTGGAACTACGCAAAATAATTTAATTAAATACCAGTACATTAAAGCTACTTTAGGTTTCACATTTAACGATAGATGGTTTCTTAAATATAAATACGATTAGGACTTTAAATGAAAAAGTCGTGTAAAATAACACTCGTATTTTTAATTGCAATTGCTGCATTTTTTATTTCTTGTGAAAATGATTTAAAAGAAGTAGCACTGCTTACACAAAAAGGCAAACTTGTTCCTACCGAATCTTCTACTCAATTAAATGTTTTATATACCGACTCGGGCGCTATGCAATTTAGATTGAAAGCACCTTTGATGGACCATTATTTGGTTGGTGTTAAAGATCCATACTCCGAGTTTCTTAAGGGAGTGTACATAGAGCATTACGGAAAAGATAACACAGTAAAAACAACCATCAAAGCTGATTACGCTATACGTTACGATGTTTCACATAAAATGGAAGCAAAGTATAATGTGGAGATTGTAAATGAAAATGGAGAGAAATTAAGAACAGAGCACGTTGTTTGGGACGAAGAAAAACACAAGATTTACACCGATGCTTATGTTGAAATTACCACAAAACGTGAAATCATTAAAGGAACAGGAATGGAAGCCAACGAAGATTTTAGTGAGTGGGAAATAAAGAATGTTTCAGGTACACTTCCACTAGATGAGAAATAATAGTATAGTCGTTAGTGAGCTAGTCGCTAGTTGCTAGTCTTTGATATAAACA
>CANJJP010000376.1 GCA_947474485.1 Bacteroidota bacterium
ATGAGTAACAACAAAACATCAGGCGGATTTTCATTTATTGTATCCCTATTGGCAATTGCAATTTGTGTTGGAATTGGAGTAATCGTGTTCCAATTTTTATTGGGTAGTCCAGGTAACTTCGATGCTGACGGTCCAGAAAAAGGTCATCCAATTAATTTCTGGGGTAACATGTACAAAGGAGGTTTCATTGTACCTATTCTATTAGGTGTATTCTTCACTGTATTTACTTTCTTCTTCGAGCGTTTAATTACTATTTCTAAAGCTACAGGTCGTGGAAATGTTTCTGCTTTCGTTGCTAAGATTAAAGGTTTAATTGCTAACGGAGATCTTGATGCAGCAATCGCTGAGTGCGATAAGCAAAAAGGTTCTTTAGGTAATGTAGTTAAAGAAGGTTTATTAAAATACCAATTCGTACAAAACGATACGCATATGGATAAAGAAGCAAAGGTTGCTGCAATTTCTAAAGCATTAGAAGAAGCTACAGCTCTTGAGTTACCAATGTTATCTAAGAACATGGTTATTATCTCTACATGTGCATCAGTAGGTACATTAGTTGGTCTAATCGGTACTGTTGTTGGTATGATTCGTGCGTTCGGTGCATTAGCTGCGGCTGGTACTCCTGATACAGCGGCTCTTGCAACTGGTATCTCTGAGGCCTTAGTAAATACCTTAGTTGGTATCTTGTCTTCGGCTTTAGCCATCATTTTCTACAACTTGTTCTCTAACCGTGTTGACCAATTAACATTCGCAATGGATGAGGCTGGTTTCACTATTATTCAAGAATTCCAAACTTCAGGAAAATAATTTTCTGAGGTTTTAGAATATTAAATTGAATATTAATAGTAGAAAGTAAAAAATAAGAAAATGGGAAAAATTAAAATACATAAAAGTTCACCTTCTATCGATATGACTCCGATGGTGGATTTGGCTTTCCTACTTGTAACTTTCTTTATGCTTACTGCTTCTTTCCGAATGGCAGAGCCGGTGATTGTAGATCCACCGTCTTCTATGTCGGATAAGTTGTTACCTGAAAACACAATTTTGGTTACCATTGATGATAATGGTCGTCCGTTTTTTGGTATCAGCAATGCAGAAGCAAAAATGAATGCACTAACAAAAATGGCAGATAAATATCAAATTAAGTTCAATGCAGATCAACTAAAGAAATTTGGCGGATTATCGAGCTTTGGAGTTGATATTAAAGATTTGCCAAGTTATTTAGATGCAACAGAAGGCGACCGTTTGAAATTTCAACCTCAAAAGGGTGTTCCTAACGATTCATTAAAAAATCCGCAGCTTAAAGATTGGATCCTATATGCAGCACAAGAAGCAAATGGGGTTTATAAAAGAGCAAAGGATGATGCAAAGGATAAAGGACAGGAGTTTAAAGGGGAAAAACCTCGCTATGCAATAAAAGCAGATAGCAAAGTGAAATATATTTACGTGAAAGATGTTTTTAAAACATTCACAGATTTAAAAATTTATCAGTTTAACCTAATTACTTCGTTAGAAGGTGGCTCTAGTGCTCCTGCACCTAAGGCTAAACCTCACTAGTAATAATAAAAATTAAACTATGGCAGAAATTGCAGAAGGTGGTGGCGGCGACCACGGTAAAGGTAAAAAAAGAGCCAAGAAACAATCCACACGAGTTGATATGACTCCTATGGTGGATTTAGCTTTCTTATTATTAACGTTCTTCGTACTTACTTCAACATTTAATAAACCAAAATCAATGGAGTTAAGCTTACCAGCTCCTCCTGAGAAACCAGAGGACATGCCTCCAGTAAAAAACGGGGTAACTTTTTTGTTGACTAAAGACGATAGAATATTTTGGTACGCAGGAGAGTTTTATGCAGAAGGAAACGATAAAGGAAAACCAGCAACAACTCTTGAAGAAACAAATTTCTCTAAGGATGGATTACATGCATTGTTATTAGATAAGAATGGATGGACGATTTCTGAAAAGAAAAGAGTTACTGAAGAGGGTATTAAGAAGAAACTTGCTGATACTACCTTAACAAAAGAGGTGAATAAAGTTTTAGCTGACACAAAAGCAATAACAGTTCTTATTAAAACGGATGATCAAGCTACTTATAGAAATGCTATAGATATGCTTGACGAACTAAAAATATGCGACGTAGGTAAACGTGTTATTGGAATTGAAATGACGCAAAGTGAATTCAATTTATTGCAAGCTAAAACAAAATAATTTATGGAATAGTTTCTTTCTATTCATCAAAAGAATAAATGGAAGTATTCACTAATTAAAAATTAAAAAATGGAAATTAACTGGAATAATGTAGCATCCCCTGAACGTAACGATTTGGTCTTCGAAGGAAGAAACCAAAGTTACGGGGCGTACGAAATTCGTGCGAACTACACTAAAACGGTTGCTTTAATTCTTGCTGGTATGTTTTTGTCTGTTGGCTTAGCTTTTGGGATAAAAGCGGTTATGGGCTTAAAGGGCGCTGCGGAAAAAAAGGGACCTGTTATTGATGTATCGGCAATTGATTTAACTCCGCCTCCACCGGATGCGGATGAACCACCACCACCACCGCCGCCACCGCCACCGCCAGCAATTGAGATGGTGAAATTCGTTCCTCCTGTAATTAAGGATGACGCTGTGGAAACGGATCCACCACCACCACAAGAGCAACTAGTAGAAACTAACGTTGGTACAGTTACTCAAGAAGGTAATGGTGATGAGGTTGTTATTCCTTCTGATAACACTGGTAACGGTGTTGTTGAAGAGAAAGCTCCTGAAATCTTTACTGTAGTGGAAGGGATGCCAGAATATCCAGGTGGAATGGGAGATTTGATGAAGTATTTACAAAACAACATCAACTACCCACAAGTGGAAAAAGAGGCAGGTATTCAAGGAAAGGTATTCGTGAAATTCGTTGTTAACCCTGATGGCTCAATTAGTAATACAGAAGTATTGCGTGGAGTAGCAGGTGGAGAAGGACTTTCAAAAGAAGCAGTTCGTGTTGTAAAATCAATGCCAAAATGGAAACCAGGTAAACAAAACGGACGTACAGTTCCGGTTTACTTTAACTTACCAATTAACTTTAAGTTGAATTAAGAGATAATTAAGTATAATTGAAAACGGCTTTGAGAAATCAAAGCCGTTTTTTCATTTTAGTCTTTCAGGGTTATTGCAAATAAAAAAGCGAGAAGGAAACTTCTCGCTTTTTTTATTCTCTATAACTTTCAACGACCGTTAATGCTTCGCTAAATATTCAGCAACACCTTTATGATCGGCTTTCATCCC
>CANJJP010000377.1 GCA_947474485.1 Bacteroidota bacterium
TATGGATATCAAACACTAATTCATCATGCACTTGTAATATCATTTTAGAGCGTAGGTTTAATGGGCGCAAATCTTTTTGAATATTAATCATCGCTATCTTAATCATGTCGGCTGCCGAACCTTGTATGGGTGCATTAATTGCATTTCGCTCGGCAAAACCACGAACAACAGCATTTGCAGAGGTTATATCACGCAAATAACGTTTTCTGCCCATCACTGTTTTTACAAATCCATTTTCACGAGCAAGATTTATTTGCTCGTCCATGTATTTTTTTATACTTCCGTATTCTCTAAAATAATTATCTATTAATTCTTTTGCTTCGCCACGTGAGATGTTTAAATTTTCAGCTAAACCAAAAGCTCCTTGCCCGTAAATAATACCAAAGTTTACACTCTTTGCCTTGTAACGCATTTCCTTTGTTACATCTTCCTCTGCAATGCCATAAACCTTTGCAGCGGTTGCAGTGTGGATATCCTTGCCTAATTTAAATGCTTCGCACATATTAGGGTCCTGACTTAATGCGGCAACAATACGCAATTCTATTTGCGAATAATCGGCGCTTAATAAAATGTATTCTGAAGAACGAGGGATAAATGCTTTACGAATTTCTCTACCACGTGTTGTACGAATAGGAATGTTTTGCAAGTTTGGATTATCAGAGCTCAAACGACCTGTAACTGCAACTACTTGATTGTAGCTAGTATGAATACGTCCTGTTTTTTTATTTACTAATTCAGGTAAGGTATCAACGTAGGTGTTTTTAAGTTTTACTAATTCACGATAATCTAAAATCTTATTTACGATTGGATGTTTGTTTACCAATTTAGATAATACGTCTTCACCTGTTGAGTATTGCCCAGTTTTTGTTTTCTTAGGTTTATCAACTATTTTAAGGTATTCGAATAATACTTCACCAACTTGTTTTGGAGATGATGTATTAAATGAAGTTCCAGCCAATGCTTGAATTTCTTTATCAACTGCAATAATATCTTTCTCTAATTCTAATGAATAATCGCGTAGGTTTTGAATATCTAAATTAACTCCTTCACGTTCCATTTCACCTAAAACTTTTATTAATGGAACTTCAATTTCTTCAAATAATTTTTCTGTCTCGGTGCTTTTTAACTGCGGGGCAAATATTTCTTTAAGCTGCAAAGTAATATCGGCATCTTCTGCTGCATACTCTGTGATAGCTGTTATATCAGCATCGCGCATACTTGTTTGCCCTTTGCCTTTTTTACCAATTAAAGTTTCGATGCTAATTGGAGAATAATTTAAATACGTTTCAGCAAGCACATTCATATTATGACGCATATCTGCATTCAATAAAAAATGCGCGACCATTGTATCGAAAATTTTATTTTTTATTTCGATATTATAGTTTTTAAGTACTTGCATATCGTACTTAATATTTTGCGCGATGAGTGTTTTACTTTCATCTTCAAATAACCATCTAAATTTTTCAACTAGTTGTTGTGATTCCGTTTGGTCGGTTGGAAACGGCAAATACCAAGCCTTGTGAGCTTCAACTGAAAAAGACATTCCTACAATTTCTGCACTAATAGTGTCCAACGAAGTTGTTTCTGTATCAAAACAAAACTCTACATTAGATTTTAATTGCTCAATTAATTGCGACATTTTTTCTTCGCTATCAACACAAATATAATGATGTTCGATATCTGCTGCTGTTTGAAATATTTTCTTTTCGGGTTCTTGTTCAGATGTTTCTCCAACTTCAGATTCAACAGAAAACATATCTATCTGATTTAAATCTTTTGGTTTTGTTTTTTGATTTGGAACGGCAGTTTTTTCTTCAATAGGTAAACTTTCGCCTAACAAAATTTCCGCCATTCGTCTAAACTCAAGCTCTGCAAATAAATCACGAAGAATATCTTTATCTAATTCCTTCATGCGCAAATCTTCCTCCACTAATTCAACAGGAACATCTAAAATTATGGTCGCTAATTTTTTTGATAGTAGTGCAAGTTCTTTATTTGCTTCTACTTTCTCTTTTAGTTTACCTTTTAGTTTATCTGTATTCTCTAATAAATTCTCGATGGTACCAAAATCCTTCATCAGTTGAATGGCAGTCTTCTCTCCTACTCCAGGTATTCCAGGAATATTATCGACCTTATCACCCATCAAACCTAAAATATCAATCAATTGACCAACGTGGGTAATTTCCCATTTCTTACAAATTTCTTCAACACCTAAAATTTCTGCGCCATTTCCTAAACGAGCTGGCTTGTATATAAATGTATTTTCATCTACTAACTGACCATAATCTTTATCAGGAGTCATCATGTAAGTTAGGTAACCCTCTTGTTCTGCCTTGCGTGCTAGTGTTCCGATTAAATCATCAGCTTCATAACCTTCCAATGATAAAGTAGTAATTCTAAACCCTTCTAATAATTTGAAAATATAAGGAATACAAGTGCGCAAATCCTCAGGCATTTCTTCTCTGTTTGCTTTATACGCTTCAAATTCAACATGTCTTACAGTTGGCGCCGATAAATCAAAAACTACAGCCATATGCGTTGGCTTTTCCTTTTTTAATACTTCTAATAAAGTATTAGTAAAACCAAATACAGCCGAGGTGTTTAAGCCTTTTGAATTAATACGGGGATTATTTGCAAATGCAAAATACGCTCTGTAAATAAGCGCATAAGCATCCAATAAAAATAATTTTTTTGGGTGATCTTGTGTCATAAATAATTGGGAAAATTATGGATTGTGTTCATTATATGTCTCAATAAGCTGAACTAACTTATTATAATCGAGGTCTTCTTTCTCTATTTCTTTTACTAATTCTTTATCGTCGCTAATAAATGGTTTAATATGTTTTTTTAATTTAGAATCAATCACCATTTCTGTCATTTCATCTAAACCACCTTTAATAATAAAATACAAGCTCTCCATTCTATCGTTGCCCATGGCAACTGGCGGTTTAAACTCATAAAACATGATTTTCCCACGGCAAACAACTTGCATAAAAAACCACATTTCATAATATTTTAATGAAACGTAATCTTTACCATCAAAACCATAACCATGTATTTTTTGAGGGAGATATTGTTTTCCTCCGCCAGAAGCCTTTAATCTAAAAATAACTTTAACGTAATGGTCGAGTTCGTTTTTACTAAACAATTTAACTTCGCCTTGAGTGGTATCGTTTTTTGGACCAATAATATATCCCTTTACAAAATCATTTTGCGAATGAACAAATAAACTAAAGCAAAGAAAGAATAGTACTAAAATAAATTTCA
>CANJJP010000378.1 GCA_947474485.1 Bacteroidota bacterium
GACCAAAAAGGGGAATAGTAAAGTACTAAAAATAGCGGTTCTGATAAAAAAACGAAAATGGATAGACGGAATTTTTTCAAAAGTCGATGAGTGTTCATTCCCACTATCTTTTCGAAATTAAATTCTAATGTCTATTTACGGCTCAAAAAACAATTTCTTTATAAGTAATATTTCTCTTTCTGTCATAATTTTCATTATCCTCATGGCAACAGAGTGGCACAAAATTTTGATAGGTTATGTAGTGAAGCCCGAAACCTAATAAAACATTTATGCAACTTAAAATATTATAATTGAACTCGCTATTTTCAAATTGCCTTTCGTACATTTGCGATTCAAAATCTAATCAATTTATTTAAAATGAAAATTGCTGTAGTTGGCGCAACTGGACTTGTGGGTACAGCCATGCTAAAGGTGTTGGAAGAACGTAACTTCCCCGTAAGTGAATTAATTCCTGTTGCATCAGAGAAATCTGTTGGAAAAGAAATTGAGTTTAAGGGCAAGAAATATAAGGTACACAGCATGGAACAAGCAATTGTAGCTAAACCACAAATAGCCTTGTTTTCGGCAGGTGGCGACACATCAAAAGAATGGGCGCCAAAATTTGCAGCAGCTGGCATTACAGTAATAGATAATTCTTCTGCTTGGAGAATGGACCCAACAAAAAAATTAGTTGTTCCTGAAGTAAATGCACATGTACTTACTAAAGAAGATAAAATTATTGCGAACCCAAATTGTTCAACCATACAAATGGTGGTGGTTTTAAATCCACTTCATAAAGAGTATTGTATTAAACGTGTTGTTGTTTCTACCTATCAATCAGTTACTGGCACCGGAATCAAAGCAGTGAATCAGCTAATGAACGAACGTAAAGGTGTGAGTGGGGAAATGGCTTACAAATACTCAATTGATTTAAATGTGATTCCACAAATTGATGTGTTTACAGATAATGGTTACACCAAGGAAGAAATGAAAATGGTGAATGAAACTAAAAAAATTATGGGTGATGATTCAGTAAAAGTTACTGCAACAACTGTTCGTATTCCTGTAATGGGCGGGCATAGCGAAGCCTTGAATATTGAGTTTGTAAAAGAACCAAGTATTGTTGAAATACGCGAAATGATGCAAAATACAGAAGGCATTATTTTACAAGATGATCCTTCTAAACAAATTTATCCTATGCCAATTAATAGTCATAACAGAGATGAAGTATTTGTTGGAAGAATTCGTTTAGATGAAACACAAGCAAACACCATTAATATGTGGGTAGTTGCAGATAATTTACGTAAAGGTGCGGCTACTAATGCTGTGCAAATTGCAGAATATTTACTAAAAAACAATTTAGCTTAATGTCTATTATTCCTTCATACTTACAAAAAGGCGATACAGTTGCAATTGTTGCAAGTGCTCGTAAAATTAGTTTGGAGGAATTACAGCCTGCAATTGACATTATTAATTCTTGGGGACTTAAAGTTGTACTGCCAAAAAATGTTTTTTGCATCGATAATCAATTTGCTGGAACAGATGATGAGCGCGCTGCTGACATGCAATGGGCTTTGGATGAGGAGAATGTAAAAGCAGTTATATGTGCGCGCGGTGGCTACGGCACAGTTCGCATTATTGATAAGCTAGATTTTACAAACTTTATAAAACATCCTAAATGGATTGTTGGTTATAGTGATATCACAACATTGCATCAACACATCAATCAAAATTTTAGCATTGCAAGTTTGCATGCAACTATGCCAATTAATTTTCCTAAAAACGAAGAATCTACAGAAAGTTTGCGTAAGGCTTTGTTTGGAGAAACATTAACCTATACTGTTCCTTCTCACGTATTAAACAGGACAGGTGAAGCAAGTGGTGAATTAATTGGTGGTAATTTAAGTTTGATATATGCCTTATGCGGAAGCAAAAGTGATATTGATACAAAAGGAAAAATATTATTTATAGAAGATTTAGATGAGTATTTATATCACATCGATCGAATGATGATGAATTTGAAACGCAGCGGCAAACTTCAATACCTTACCGGACTAATTGTTGGCAGCATGAGCGACATGAAAGATAATACCGTTCCTTTTGGAAAAACTGCCGAAGAAATTATTTTAGATGCAGTTAAAGAATATAACTTCCCTGTGTGCTTTGATTTTCCAGCGGGGCATATTGATAGGAATTTGGCTATTTATTTTAACAAAAACACTACTTTATCAATTAATAAATCTATTACAATTCTAGCTTTGTAATTGCGAGTTCAATACTTTATTAACTGTACACATGCAATTAAATATTACCTAAAAGGTTCTAAAAAACATAACATCAGATTCCGTAATTATTGCTTTGGAAAAGAAATGTTATAATATGCCATAATATTTTTAATCAACTTACCTACGTGAATCAAGTTTTCTTTTTTAATAGTAGCTTCATATGTTGAGTAAAGCTTTTCTGCATATTGCTTACGTTCTGTTGTAATCGACTGTGAAGCATAATAATAAGCGGAGATTGTTATATCGTTTTCTTCGTTAACTGAATTTCCATTCGTTGATTTTTTATACCGTTTGTAACACTCCGCAACTTTTTCGTATTGCTTTAAACTGAAATAACCGATTGCTAAACTCGCAAAAATTTGATCCAAGAATTTTTGAAATGGTATTTGCTGATAAGTAATTAATGTTTCCTCAATAATATCAGTTGCCTTTTTTATTTCTTCTTTAGTTCCTAATAATAATAAACCGCTGTACAAACTACGAACATTAATTAATTTAATAATGTAACCTTCGTTCCATAAAGGTTTTTCAAGTTCACGGACTAAACGAGATTTAATAAAATTAATGTTTTGTTTAATATCATCTGGTAAATCACGGTAGTGGTTTTCTCTAAAAGTTTCTCCGTAATGACTAATGTAGTGACTTGCTTGAATTGCAATTGCAAAAATTTCTGGGATATTAACGTAGCTATGCCAAAATTTTAAATGAGAACTCTCCTCAATCATTCGCTGCGACTCCTTCATCATACCCTGAGAATCGAGTTTATTAACCCTGTATTGAAGTTTTAAGCCCAATACTTTAAACATAGCATCATCCAAGAAAGAGAAAATAACGAAACTATTATTATTTAAATCTCTCTCAATTTTTTCTAATCCCTCTAAGGTTTCTTTATTGAAAAAATCTGGGTTGTTTAAAAAACTTAGCTCATAATACTTTCCGAAACGAGCCAAAATACTAATGGAAAAACAAGTATGATTAGCGTACTTATCAA
>CANJJP010000379.1 GCA_947474485.1 Bacteroidota bacterium
AAGTTTTTATTTATGTAAAATTTAAATCAACCAGAAACTAGTAACTTATTTCTAATTATGTTAGCCGAAGTTTACTATTACGATTCTATTCTTGCTTTACAATTAGTCATGCTGAGCTTGTCGAAGCCCCGTTTTTACTTCTTCAATTTTCAATTGGTAAATCCGTTTACCACTTATCTAAAAAAAACTACCACTTATCAATTTGTTACCCACCACTAACTAAGTCTTGTATACAATTTGGCTCATATTGTCGTAAAATTGTTAAAAATAGTAAATGTTACAAAGTGGAATAAAAAAAATAAGCTTGATTATCAAATGGTTATTAAATTTTCAATATTAATTTTGGGTAATTTTAACACGATAAGTATTTTTAAGCGCTCTATAAAGGGACATTTCGATTTAACGATATAAAAAGGATAGGATATGTTAAGAAAAATTTACTTCAGTATCATTGCAACAATTGCTCTTGGAGTGGCTGGTTTTGCTCAAAACAAAGGTGCTATTAAGGCTACTTTAATTGATGAAAAAACGAAAGAACCTTTAGCATTTGCTAACGTTATAGTAACAAGTAATGGCGTTCAAGTTGGTACCGGTACCACTGATTTCGATGGTAACGTAATTATTAAACCCTTAGATCCGGGTAAATATAATGTTAAGGCAGTTTACGTTGGTTACAACAAACGTGAGATGACTGGTGTTGTTGTTGGAGCAGATAAAACTGCATACGTAACAATAGGTTTAGTTAATGATGGCGGTGTACAATTGGATGAAGTACAAATCATTTCTTATACTGAACCTTTAATTGATCCAGATACTAAGTCTGGTGGAACTGTTACTCGTGAAGAGTACCAAAACATGGCAACAAAAAACATCTTTTCTGCTGCATCTACAACTGCTGGTGTTTATCAGCAAGATGAGGGAACAGCTTTAAGTGTTCGTGGTTCACGTTCCTCAAGTACACAAGTTTTTATTGATGGTGAAAGAGCAATTGGTACTTCTGGTATACCTCAGCAAGGTGTTGAGCAAGTAAGTGTTATTTTAGGTGGTTTACCAGCACAATACGGTGATGCAACAGGTGGTGTTATTTCTGTTACTACTCGTGGTCCTCAAGCAAAATTATTTGGTGGTGTAGAAGCAATTTCTTCTCAGTTAACAGATAAATATGGTTACAACTTTATTGGTTTCAGTATTGGTGGACCAATTTGGTCAAAGAAAGACTCAACTGGAGTTAAGAAACCTAAAATTGGTTTCTTCTTAGCTGGTGAAATTTATCGTGAAAAGGATAATGATCCATCTGCAGTTGGTAATTTTAAAATTAAGGATGAAAAGTATGAAGAAATTCGTAACAAGCCTTTAGTTAAGCAAGAAAATGGTTTCTTCCTTCCAGCTGCAGCATTTGTTACTAATGATGACATGGAATTTATTAAAGCACGTCAAAATGTTGCGAGCACAAACATTCGTTTAAATCCTAAATTAGATTACAAAGTAAACGATAACTTAAATATAACTTTAGGTGGTTCTTGGGATTATAGAAAGTTCCATTCTTACAGTAGAAATGGTTCTTTATACAATGCAGAAAATAACCCTTTAACAACTCAAAGTACTTGGAGAACTTACCTAAGAATTCAACAAAAATTCGGAAAGCAAAATGCTAAGGAGGAAGAAAAGTCGCAATCTATTGTTAAGAACGCATATTTGTCTTTTCAAGTTGGTTACCAAAAGTATAATCGTGTAACTGAAGATGATACTTATAAACAAGATTATTTCAAATATGGTTATGTAGGAAAGTTTAACAACTTCCGTTATGATAATCCACAGTTCTCTGATACAACAAAAACTGTTGACATTGATATAGATGGAGATGGACAGGTTGATACTTCATATGTATATGGTGTAACAGCTGCTTCAGGAAATTCAGTTTTATGGAATACTGCAGGTTTCGATACTTTAGTAACTTTTACTCCGTTTGATGGTAACACAGCTGCTGTTAATTACACAAAACAGTTTTTTGATGAGTTTAATTTAATTCCAATCTTCAGCACTGACATCGTGCAAGGTTTTGGTGGTTTAATTAATGGTGGTCGTCCAAGTTCAATTCATAGTTTGTGGACTGCTTCAGGTATTCAATACGCAGGTTATGTAAAGCAAGATCAATCTATTTTCCGTGTTACATCAAGTTTTTCAGCAGATATAAAAAATCACGCTTTGATGATTGGTTTTGAGTATGATCAAAGAAATTACAGTCAGTTTATAGTTAATGATGCTTTTGGCTTGTGGAATTTAAGTCGTCAATTATCTAATCGTCATTTGGCTGATGTTAGTTCTGTTAACCCTACAATTGATACAACTGCTGCAGGAGATATAGTTATTAATTATGCTCCTCAATATGATCAATTAACTAATTTTAATAAAAATTTATATGAGGCATTAGGCCAATCAACTAATTCATCTTCTTATGTAAACATTGATGGATTGGATCCAGATTTGTTGAAATTGGAAATGTTTAGCCCTGACGAATTATTGGCTGATGGAAATGTTTATGTTAGTAATTTCGGTTATGATTATTATGGAAATAAACTTAAAAAGGATGTAACTTTTGATGAGTTTATGACAAAATCAAGCCGTAATAAAAACGGTGATACTATTTATGATAGAGCAATTGGTGCTTTCAAACCAATTTATATGTCAGGTTATATTCAAGATAAGTTTGACTTTAAGGATATGAAGTTTAACGTTGGTATTCGTGTTGATAGATACGATGCTAACCAAAAAGTTTTAGCAGACAAATATTTATTCAAACCTGCTTATACTAAAGGTGAAATGGCTTCTCAAAGTGCTTATTCAGTTTCTGGTTTAGACAAGTCGGATGGTGTTCCTGATGATGCAGTTGTTTATTTAGCTGATGGAAATACAGAAGTTGCAGGTTACCGCTACGAAAGTGATTGGTATGATGTGAATGGTAATTTAGTTCAAGATCCAAAAGTAATTTTAGATAAATCAAATGGTATTGCTAACCCAGCTTTAAAAAAGGATGATGCTTTTTATAATGGTAAATATACTTATTCTAATAATGCATTTAAAGATTATAAACCTCAAATTAATGTGATGCCTCGTTTGGCTTTCTCTTTCCCAATTTCTGACGTAGCTAATTTCTTTGCTCATTATGATGTTTTAACGCAACGTCCTTCTGATGCTTATAATCGTTTAGATCCAACAGCTTATTATTATTACCAACAATCAAT
>CANJJP010000380.1 GCA_947474485.1 Bacteroidota bacterium
AAAAATATTTTGCAATAAAAACAACAGATTACCTACTAGAGTTTCTTGAGGCCCTTAACTTTTTCAAACAGAAAAATTATAAATCATCGAAGCGAATTCTTTCTAATTTATCTTATACAGATAACCCTTACTTGGCATCATGGGCAAGACTATTGGAGATTGTTATAAATCAAAAACAAGGTAATTCGGATTTTGCTGAAACATTATTAAAGAGTGAATTGAAAAGAATGGACCAAAACAAAAATAGAATCTTTAGCATTAATTCAAATTTGAAATTAATGAAAGAATTGTGTAATGTATTGAACATAAAAATTCCTGCAACACTAAAAATTCTTAATACAGAAAAAACTACCTTAAGTTCTTTTCATCTATTGCTTTCAAATGAATTAAAAAATAAGTCGTAGGACAAATTAATTTCGCTCTATTTCTTTAGATTTTTCATCAACATAGTTTAGTATAAAATTAGAAGTGATGAAAATAAATATTTTTATACAAACTAAATTTTAAAACAATACAATTCAATTTGTAAGGTTAGTTTGTTATTTTGCTTATCCATTATTCTTCCAACCAATTCACAAGCTAAAACGTTTAGTAATAACACTGCATGTGCTCATGATACATGGAATCGTCATTTGCATGGGCGACAGCATTAACAAAGAATATTTTTGTTTCTGGGTTGCCTAGTCCACTTTCAACAAGCGGTAAGATTTTGTGACAAATAAACTTAAGATTAGGAAATGGCTCTATCACTAGATTAAATCTTAGTTCGTATTTTATTAGATTATACCACCCTAATGGTACAAAATATATCGAGCTATGTTCGTTAGGACTCCTACTTATTACTTAAGTAAATTAAGCAGTTTTATTAAAAACTAATAGGACAAATTAAATTCATTTTATTGGATTAAGCTTTTTATTGGACTATTTTTAATAGAATTTAAGTAAAAAAAAATTGACTTCTAATAAGACTAGAAAAACATGAAAAAGTTAAAAGGTATTCAAACAGAGATTTCTTCCGTTAAAACAATTAAGCAAGTAAATAGCTTACATTGTTTTATAAAAAATCTTTTATTTTTAATACCCTTATCTTGGTCATTAAATAATTACGCCCAAACTGCCATTTTTTCAACATCTACAGCTCTTCCTGTAGATTTGGATTTAGGAACAGCTTATACTTCTTGTGCTGCTCCTGGAACAAAATCATTTTCATTTACTGTAAGCGGAGTTCCAACCTTAAATACAACTACCAATCAACTGGCTGAAATAAATTTAAGATTGGATGCCACATGTGGAGCAAGTTTAACAACGATTCAATGTTGGTTAAAGTCGCCAACTGGAACTTGTGTTCAAATATCCAGCACAATGGGTACTACTACCAACTATACTAATTCCCCTCAAAATAGATTAGATTACACTTTTAGAAATAATGTTTCTTGTTTAAACAAATACCCTGATTACGCTGCTTTCCCTTCAACTATTTCAGCTGTTTCTGATGCAAATAGTAGATATGGAATCTTCTCAACAGTTGGTAACATTGCTTCTGGTTATAATGGCGAAAATCCCAATGGAACTTGGACGCTTTATTTTTCTGAAGGAACAGCTTCAGCACCATGTCTTAGTCAAGCATCACTAGTTTTTGGAGATCCAACATCAACTGATCAAACAGCTAATGGAGATAATTGTACAGGTGCAATTGTTTGGAATGGTGCTCCTATTTGTGCTATGACAAATGGAAAAACTCCAAGTACTAATATGCCTGGTTGGCTAGGGCCAGGTGGAGCAAACTTTACCAATTTTGCAGGTGGTGCAACATGTGATTGGAATGGTGCAAATAATAATGATGTTTGGATTAAATTTACACCAAGTACTGCAAATGTTTGCATAGCAATTAGTGGAATAGTAGATAATCTTCAATCCGTAATTGTTACTGACCCCAATACAGATGGCGATAATAGTCCCTGCACTGGAGCAGGAGGGGGAACCTATTGGTCGCTCGTTTCTTGCCCACGATCTGGACCTGATGATATTTATGCTGCGGTTACAGGTACTAATAGAAATCAAAATCATTGCTTTACTGCAACTCCTGGTCAAACATATTATTTAGTTGTTGATGGAAATGGTGGTTCCGAATCAGCTTTCTATGTAACAGGTATAAGTGGATTTTGTGCTGCAAGTGCACCATCTGTGACTGGAACAACAATCTGTTCAGGAACTAGCACAACATTAAATTTAAGTAGTCCATCAGGAACAAATAACTGGTTTACAACAATTACAGGTAGTACTTCATTTAACACTGGTAATAGTTATACAACACCTAATTTAACTGGTAATACAACTTATTATGTAGAATCTACAAATGGAGGATGTACTAGTTCCAGAACAGCAGTAACCGTAACTGTAACAGCAGCCCCTACAATTACAAGTGCAAATACTACATCTATTTGTAGCGGTGTAGCTCTTAATCAATCAATCACTTCTTCTGTTGCATCAAGCTATACATGGGTAGCTGCTAATAATACCAATACAACTGGGGAGAGTACCACTGATGAAAGTACAAGTATAATAAATAATACAATTACTAATAATACTTCTTCAAGTCAAGATGTTATTTATACAATTACTCCAACTTCAACAGTAGGTGCTTGTTTAGGTACAGCTCAAACTTTAACAGTTACAGTAAACCCTTTGCCAAGTGCAGTAGGAACAAACACTGCAGTATGTGCAGGAAGTTTAATACCCGCAATGAACTTTACAACAACACCTGCAACAGGAGTTAATGTTAGTTGGAACAATTCAAATACGAATATTGGTCTAGCAGCAAACGGAACTGGAAACATAACTGGTTATACTTCTCCTTCAGTTTTAACTCAACAAGTAGCTACAATTACAGTTGTATCAACTAATACAGTAACAGGTTGTATTAGTTCATCTGCAACAGTAGCCACTTTTACTATTAATCCAATACCTACAGTTTCAGCAGTTGCAACACCTTTAAATCCTTCAAGTTGTGGTGGAACTAATGGTACCTTAACTGGATTTACAGTAGCTGGTACTGGAGTTATTAGTTATTCGTGGAACACTAACCCTGTGCAAAACACTCAAAATGCTACTGGTTTAGCTGCCGGTTCTTATACAGTAGTTGCAACAGATGTTAATGGATGTAATGTTACTGCTAACTATTCATTATCAGATCCAACAACTCCGACAGCTCCAGCGTTTTCTATAAATACAAATTCAATTT
>CANJJP010000381.1 GCA_947474485.1 Bacteroidota bacterium
AGATCCAAAAACAGATGCGATTTGCCAGCATTAACAGAGAAGAAATAGGCAGATGTATTATCTGTATTTTTTTCAGTTTCTAATTTCCAGCTGCGTGTTACATCACCATTTGTTGTTTTGTTTTCGATTTTAATAACCGTAGCTCCAAGTTCTGCAAAAAACAATCCTACTGATGGACCTGCAAGTACAGATGCTAACTCAACAACTTTTAAATTCTTAAATGGCTTAGTCATAAATTTGATTGTATCACAAATGTATTGATACATTTTAGTAAATCCAATTTACAATCACTTAATTGGCGAATCGAATTGTAATTCTTGTAAATTCGTTTAGTTTAGAATCAATAATGAGCTCCCCACCATGAAGTTCAATTATTTTATAAACAAGTGGTAAACCAAGGCCATGCCCAGGAAATGAATTAGCATTGTTAGCTCTATAAAATGGCTGGTTAACTTTTTTTATTTCTTCAGCTGAAATTCCTATTCCATTATCTAAAAATGAAATCTCAAGAAATTCAATTGAAAATTTAAAATCAATATTTACTTCTTTATTTTTCGAAAACTTCCATGCGTTTTCCATTATGTTAATCATAGCACTCCTTAGTAATTGCTCACTTCCAGTAATAGAAAGTTTTAATTCATCATCGGGGAAATTAACGATGTTTATTTTAATTTTAAAATCAGGATGTCGTTTTAACATATGGTTTTGTGTTGACCATAATACTTCATCTAATCTTACTTTTTTTAATTCCAATTTCAGTACATTCATTTCAGCTTGCGCTAAATCTAATAGTCCATTTGTAAGTTTATTTAAACTATTGATGTCTTCTAAAATAGATGCAAGTACGTTTTTATATTCTTCAGCTGATTTTGAACTCATTAATGCAACTTCTAATTGCCCGGTAATGGAGGTAAGTGGGGTTCTTAATTCATGAGATGAATTAGAAACAAAACTTTTTTGTAACTCAAACGAGTGTTGAATTCTGCTTAACATTCGATTAAATGTAATTGCCATTTGTGCAATTTCATCCGTGCCATTTCCTTCGTTCACTCGTTGTGTAAGATTTGACGCGCCGATTGTTTCAACTTGTGTAATCACACCTAAAATTGGACTAAGTGCTTGCCCAGCATATAGCCAGCCAGCAAACATGGTAAATAATACACAAATTATTAGACCAATTAGCAATACTATTTTTAGATTACTAAGGTTATTGAAACCATCTTTATCTAATGCAGAAACAATTACTACTAAAGGAAATTGTTCATTTTGGTAGCGAATGGCAAGCACTTCATTTTTAGCAATACTATATTTGATTTCTTTTTCTTTTCTTATTTTATTTAAGAATAAAATGTTTAAAGTATCTGTTCCCTCAATTGTATTAAATAGTAGTTTGTTATTTGCGTCATAAACAATAATGTTTTCATTGCTTAAGTAAGCAGTATTTTTATCAATGATTTTTATTAAGTCGGGATTAGATTGATCGAGTTTAATAATAAGTTGAGCGTAGTTGTTTGCTTTTTCTGTTAAGCGAGAGTAAAATTCTTGTTTGCGATAGGATGAGGAGAAATAATAAATGGAGCTTGCAAATAGTATAAGTAAAGAAGATACGATTAAGGTAAAACGGATTGCAAGCCTTGTTCTTATTTTCATTGCGGCGTTGTTCTTAAAACATAACCTAAGCCAATGTAAGTATGAATTAATTTGGGCTCAAAATTCTTGTCTATTTTTTTTCTGAGAAAATTAATATACACATCGATTACGTTGGTTCCCGAATCAAATTTTATTTCCCAAATTTTTTCGGCAATTTCTTTTCTTGAAAACACCTTTCCTTCGTTTCGCATAAACAATTCGAGTAAAGAAATTTCTTTTGCAGTTAGGTCAATAATAGTTGCGCCTCTTTTTACTGTTTTTGTTTCAAGGTTCATTTCTAAATCTGCAATTTTTAAAATGTTCCCTTGCTCAACTTCTGAATTAGTTTTTTTGTGACTTAAATGAACTTTCATTCGAGCAATTAACTCTCTAAATTCAAAAGGTTTGATGATGTAATCATTTGCTCCGTTTTGAAAACCTAATACTTTATCATCAATAGAGCTTAGAGCGGTAAGCATAATGATTGGAGTGGCAATATTTTTTTCGCGCAACTCTAAACATATTTTTTGACCATTTACACTTGGTAAGTTAAGGTCAAGTATAATTAAATCATACTTTGTGTTTAAAGCAGTCTCAAGGCCTTGTAAACCATCGAGTACAATATCTGCTTTAAAATTATGTTCTTCAAGTCCTTGTTTTATAAAACCCGCAACCTTAGGTTCATCTTCAATTATTAGTATTTTATTTTCTTGCATTGATAAACCTTTTTATTGTACGAATGTAAATAAGTTAATTCATATTAATCTCCTTTTAATTACTTTTTAATCCTTTTTTAATGTGTCGCACTTAACTTATCGATATACTTGTTTAGTACTATTAAATTATTTTATGAGCGACGAAACAGTTATAAATACTGATGTATTAGAGAGCGGGGCAAGTCAGGAAATTCCACCTAAGAGAGAAAAAGAAGAAGTTGTAGAGAAACATCAGGATGTACATCATAAGGAAGAAAAGTTTGATCTAAGAACATGGATTAAAGATTCTATTTCGATTATTATCGGGGTAATGTTTGCAGTTGTAGGACTTGAATTTTTTATCGTTCCAAATCATTTGTTGGATGGTGGAGTAACTGGTATTTCGCTTTTGATTTCTGGTATAACAAAAATGGATGTTTCGATATTCATCTTTGTTATTAATCTCCCATTTATTTATATGGGATATAAACAAGTAGGAAAGCTTTTTGCATTAAAAACATTCTTAGCTATTGTTACTTTATCAGTTGTTATTTTGCTTTTGCATTCATTTCATCCAAAACCTGTAACCGAAGATAAATTGTTAATTGCAGTTTTTGGTGGAATTCTTTTAGGTGCAGGTATTGGCTTCGCAATGAGAGGTGGATGTGTGTTAGATGGAACTGAAGTTTTGGCCTTATGGCTTACTCGTAAAGCGAGTCTTCAGGTAGGTGAAGTCATTTTAATTTTAAACATTGTTATTTTTGGCGTTGCTGCAGCTATTAATGGAATCGAAACTGCTTTGTATTCGGTATTGGTGTTTATGGCTGCTTCTAAAACTATTGAATTTTTGACGAATGGTTTAGAAGAATACACTGGTGTTACTATTATTTCTGAAAAGAGTAATGAATTGCGCAAA
>CANJJP010000382.1 GCA_947474485.1 Bacteroidota bacterium
AATTGTTTTTTTCACGTTAATTGAATATTAATTTTCAGCAAAAAAACTACAATAAGATTAGGTTAACATATCCTTAATGTTAAGGAATTGTTACCAATTGTAAAGTAATAGTTATCAGTAAATTAATTCTTACGTACCCTAGGATCAAGGATACCATAAGCAATATCAACGAAGATATTGGTTACCACAAAGAAAAGTGCAAATACTAAGGTAGAACCCATTACTACAGGTAGGTCATTTTTAGATAAAGCTTCGAACACTTCATTTCCAATACCTTTCCAGCTAAAAATACGCTCAACTAAAACCGCACCTGCCATTAAACCTGCAAACCAACCCGAAATTGCAGTAACTACTGGATTTAATGCGTTTTTAAGTGCATGCTTAACTAATACCTTGTAAAAAGTTAATCCCTTTGCTTTGGCTGTACGAATGTAGTCTTGCGACAATACATCTAATAATGAACTTCTGGTTAACTGCACAATAACGGCTAATGGACGCATACCCATGGTTATGGTTGGTAAAATTAAATTCTTTAAATCCAATTTCTCACCTTCCCATACATCATCCGTAAATAAACTACCAATTGGACTTAAGCCTGTGTAATCTGCCAACACAAAGCCAAATAGCCACGAAATAATAATAGCAATGAAAAAAGCGGGTGCCGACATTCCTAATGCAGATAAAACTAATGCCAATCTATCAAAAAAGGTATCCTTTTTAACTGCAGCTAAAACACCAAGGAAAATACCAAAAATGGAGGCTACAATAATAGAACTTAAGGCTAAAACAGCTGTTTCGGGCAATGTTTCGGATATTATTTCGGATACTTTACGTTTGGTTATGTATGACCGCCTCAAATATGGCTGCTTAACAACCATACAAGTGCCTTCACCAAAAGAAACTACTTTTTTATACGAGTATTTACTACTATCTAAATAATACGCACTATTATGATCATCTGCATTATGAAAGGATAAAAACGATAAATCATTCAAATACATAAAATACTGAGTAACAAGGGGTTTATCACGGCCTAAATCCTTGTTAATAGCCTCAATTGCATCTTTATTGGCACGTTGCCCAAGCATAACTGTTGCTGGGTCGCCAGGAAGCACATTAAATAAAAAGAATATCACGGTTACAACGCCAAATAGCACCAATGAACCTTCAAATATCTTTTTAAAAATGAATTTTATCACAATTGAGTTGTTACGAAATACGAAATAAACAATAATTTCCAAATTTAAGTAATGTTTTAGATATTTTCATTTTATTTACCGACCAATAGTTTTAATCTGATTTAAATATTTAAATTCACATTCCAATTCTTGTTATGTTAGATTCGCCTTTACACGAACATCCATTACTTCGATACCAAGTTGATATTGAAGATAAGCCAATGCGTAGTTTCTCAAAAACTGCCATTTTAAGTTTTTTTGATGAAAATGGAAAAAAGGTATCTGTAATTAAATACGGTTTTATTTCGCTTGAAGAAATAATTGCAAAAATTGACGCTGGAGAAGATCTTATATTAAATAACGCATACGTTAAAAACTTTTCTTTAACTAATTATCGTGTTGAAAAAGGTTTTGATGATAGTGTTTACGTAACTTTAAAAAACTTCTCTGCAAAAAAAGCTTTCTTTGATTGCGACGTTATCAATGATTTTACTTACGCAAAATTTGAAGGAGATAAGACAGTTTTTGAATCTGCCATTTTCGCTAATGGCAATACAAGCTTCACAAATACTGATTTCGTTGGAGGTGATGTTATTTTTAAGAAAGCGAAATTTGGTAGTGGAACAATAAGTTTCCAATCTGTAAACTTTGGTGCTGGAGCAGTTAACTTTAACAACTGTAACTTTGGTAACGGAAATTTATTTTTTGTTGACTGTAATTTTGGAAGTGGAAATGTTGATTTTAAAAACTCATATGTAGGCGATGGAAACGTAGATTATAAATTTTCTCGTTTTACAGAAGGTGATGTTACCTTCGAAAGAGCTAGTTATGGAAAAGGAAAAAAAGATTTTAAAAACATAGAATTTGGTGGAGGAAAAATAGATTTTAGACGTGTTGACTTTAACGATGGCGATATAAACTTTGAGGGTGTTGAATTTGGTGATGGAAAAGTAAGTTTTAGATCTTGTCATTTTGGACATGGTCACAAATCATTTGATGCTGCTGATTTTGCCCATGGTGAAGCACAATTTGAGCAAGTAGAATTTGGAACGGGCTCAGTTAGTTTTAACCAAACAAAAGTGTTCGACATTTCATTTAAAAGTTGTGCATTCAATTGTTATGTCGACTTGCGCTTAGGCGAATGTCATAATGTAGATTTATCAAACACAATTGTTCGAGATATTATAGATTTAATGCCAGAAGATGAAAATGTTGTAATCAAGATTTTCAACATAAGTGGCATGCGTATTTTAGGTCGAATATTTATTGATTGGAGAAAGAATAAAGTGTTCGACATGATTTATAAGCAAGAAAAAACTTCACTTTACAGCAAAGCCGAACAATTTAGAATTTTGAAAGAAAACTTCCGTAATAATGGTCAGTATGAAGATGAAGATGCTGCTTACCTTGAGTTTAAACGTTGTGAAAGCAAAGGGAATTTAAATGAAATTGTTGCACAAGGAAATAAATTAAAAAGCATCGGGGCATACATAAATTACTACTTTCAACTTTATGTATTCGACTTTATTGGCAGATATGCAACTGATCCAACACGCGTATTATTAAATATGGTAATTGCGGTTGTAGGTTATGGATTAGTATTCTACTTTATTTCAGAATTTTTACCAAAAGTTGGAGCTATTGTAACAACAATAACTCCAGACCTAAACCACCAACATGATTTCTTCAATGCTTTCTATTATAGTGCAATTACTTTCTTTACAATTGGATATGGCGATTATTTTGCTGATGGTTATTTAAAGCCTATCGCTGCATTCGAAGGGTTTTCAGGGGTGTTTTTAATGAGTTATTTCACAGTAGCATTCGTTAGAAAAATCTTAAGATAACATTTGGGCTATATACTAAGATGGAAAAAGTATTTATTACTGATAAAGTAATTGAAAAAATTGATTTTACTCAAACACCATTAGAATTTGGTGAGTACGAGCAGTGCAAATTTATTCATTGCAATTTCTCTAGTATTACTTTAGCAGGAATTAATTTTTCGGATTGTGAATTCATTAATTGCAACCTAAGTTTAGTCAATATAAACAAAACAT
>CANJJP010000383.1 GCA_947474485.1 Bacteroidota bacterium
TAAACACAAAAGCCTTTGTTGGTTGCAATACCAACAAAGGCTTAAAAGTTAAACATTAACAATACATTTAATAATTACACGAAAAGGATAGTGGATTTTACCCCACTATTCTTTAAACCCAGTCTTAAGCGACAGAAGCTAATTCCTGCTCTTTTAAAACAAACCCTTCTTTTTCGCCAACAACTCCAATCTCTTCCCCCACTCTTGCGAAGAATAAATTCTCTTTTTGTATATACTCTCTATTCTCAATTAATTTATTCAAATTAATTCTTCCAATTACATACTTATAATTTCCGCTGCTATACTTTTCGTTGATTGATTTAAATTTTATTTTGTTTAAATCATCTGCAGTATTGTAGCGTAAATAAATATCGATTAAAATATTGTTGTTTAATTTTATATCATTGTTTTGTTTGAATTTTTTATATTCATAACGGTAGCCATAGGAAAGCGCTGAAATATCAGACAATACAGCCGAACCAGTTGGGTTTCCACCTGCCCCTTTTCCAAATAAAAATTGTTTATCGGAAAAAGCACCTTCTACAATAACACCATTGTATTCGTTTTCAACATTAAACAAATAATTTTCGTTATTAATAAGTTGAGGAACTACAAATGCTGCTACATTGTTTGCGTCGAGCTTTTTAATGGTTGGTACTAATTTAATTTTCTTGCCTTTTTCTTTAGCATAACGAATATCATCTACTGCAATAGTGTTGATTCCAATATTAAACACCTCTTCTTGTTTTGCAAACAAGCCAAATGCATGTGCAGCTAGAACTACTGCTTTAAATTTAGCATCATACCCTTCAACATCGTTAGTAGGATCAGATTCCGCAAATCCTAAATCCTGCGCCTTCTTCAAAGCATCAGCATAACTTAAGTTTTCGAAAATTGTTTTGGTTAAAATGAAATTGGATGTCCCATTAAAAATTCCACTAACACTGTATAATAATTCGTTATCGTAATATTCTTCTAATGTTCTAATAATTGGAATACTTCCGCATGCTGATGCTTCGTACAATAAACTTACATTGTGTTTTTGTTGCAACTCGGTCAATTCATATAAGTGATTTGCAAGCATTTTTTTATTTGCCGTTACCACGTGTTTCCCCTGTTGCAAAGCGTATTTCACAATGTGATATGCTTCATCAGCATCATCAATTAATTCAACCACTACATTTATTTCTGGGTCGTTTAATATTTCTAATTTATCAAATGTAAAAAGCGAAGCATCTAAGCTCCTTTTCTTTGTTCTATCTTTAACACAAATCTTTACGATATCTGTTTTAAATCCGCTGCTTTGTGATAATACTTGGTGAAGTCCTTGCCCCACGCATCCAAATCCGAAAATTCCAAGTTTTAATTTTGCACTCATGTTGTTCAATTATTGATTTAGTGATTTTTTGAATTGTTGATTTTTTAGTAGTTTATTCTTTATGTTGAAGAACTTTTGAAGTGTCAATTTGTGTTGAATTCACTCCCAAAAAAGCAGCAATTAATACTGTTAGTTTTTTTGTTTCAATTAAGAAACCATCGTGACCAAAGTTTGAATCAATTACCTGAAGTTCTGCATTTGCTATGCCTTCAACAATTTCCCATTGCTCATTTATTGGAAAAAGAATATCACTCTTTAATCCAATAACTAATGTTCTTGCTGTTACTTGCTCTAAAGCTTTTGCAACAGATTCTCTACCGCGCGCAATATTTTGACTGTCCATTGCTTTTGATAAAGCAATATAAGAATACGCATCAAAACGTTTCACTAATTTTTGACCTTGATAACGTTGGTAAGAAGCGGCATTAAAATCTTCAATCTTATCATCTGAATTTTCTTTTTGTGTTAAGCCATAAGCATCATAACCTCTGTAGCTAAGCAATGCAATAGCACGTGCTGCTTGCAAACCTTTACTTCCGCCCTCAGGTAAGTTTGAGTAATATGTTCTATCTGACTTAATAGCTAAACGCTGTGCCTCGTTAAATGCTATTCCCCAAGGAGAATGTTTTGCATTGGTTGCAACTAAAATGGTATTTTCAAAAAGAGAAGGTTTTAAAATATTCCACTCCAATACTTGTTGCCCACCTTGAGAGCCACCAATGGCAATATTTATTTTTTCTATTCCCAAATGTTGACGCAACAACTCATGTGCATTAACCATATCGCGAATAGTAACTATAGGAAAATAAGAATACCACGGTTGCTCAATATCTTGATTAATAGTTAATGGACCAGTTGTACCGTAGCAAGAACCCAAATTGTTAGCACAAATAATAAAATAATCTCTCGGATTAAACAAATCGTTTTCGCCAAACAATCCAGGCCACCAATCAAGCACGTCGCTATTAGCAGTTAATGCATGTACTGCCCACACCACATTGCTTTTATCAGTATTAAGTGTTCCCCAAGTTTGGTAAGCGATTTCAAGAGAGGGTAGAATTCCTCCACCCTCTAATTGAAACGCTTTTTCGTATTTGAATTTTTGAATGCTCATCTTTTCTTCTTAAAAATATAAATTTTCGATCAAACTAACAACTTATTTTAATTCAATAATAATTCTAATTCTTCCGTTTTTATCTTCGCTAATTTTTCAAATGCCTGCGCAAAGTCAGCTTTAATATCATCAATATGCTCTATACCAACCGAAACACGCAATAAGCCTGGCACAACCCCTGCTGCAATTTGTTCTTTCTCGCTTAACTGTTCATGTGTTGTACAAGATGGATGAATGATTAATGTTTTTGCATCTCCAACATTTGCTAAGTGGCTAACCAAGTTTAAATTATTTACTAAAAAGTCAGCTGAATTTTTACCGTTTTTTAGTTTAAAGGATAATACACCACCAAAACCATTTTTCAAATATTTGCTTGCAACAGTATTAGATTTAGAACTTATTAAACCTGGGTAATTAACATACTCCACATCTTCTCTTGATTCTAACCACTTAGCTAATTCTAATGCGTTTTGTGCATGGCGCTCAGCACGTAGGGAAAGCGTTTCGATGCCTTGTAATAATAAGAATGAACTATTTGGAGAAATAGATGTTCCAAAATCACGCAAACCTTCCACACGAGCACGAATAATGAATGCAATGTTTGGCAAGCCTAGTGGATTGTTTACACCAAATACATCAGCAAATTTTAATCCGTGGTATCCTTCTGCTGGCTCTGTAAATTGTGCAAATTTACCATTTGCCCAGTTGTAGTTTCCACCATCAA
>CANJJP010000384.1 GCA_947474485.1 Bacteroidota bacterium
ATGTTGGCTTGAACATTTTTTATATGATGATATTTAGTTACAGTATTTGCATCAATCAAAGCGTTTTTAAGGGTATCCATTACTGCTGATCTAAAAATAGTTACTTTGCCACTATCTGGGTATAAACGAGCATCAGCTACATTTATAAATGGAACATTTAAACAATGAATAATGTATTTTCTTAAGTTAAAGTTAGCAGCAGGAGCAAAGAAACGTAATGAGTCTTGTTTTGGATGCACCGAAATAAATTCTGGACCTTCTAAATCTACATCATTTTCCAAATTAGCATTTAACTTTTTTTGATCGTCACCTAATTGAATGTTTTCGCTATCCATGAACCATTTAAATCTGTCCATATATGCAATGTATTGGTTCTTATCAAATCTTACAAATGAACCAGCACCATTACTAATAAATTGGCCCGTTCGTTTTTCAAAGTCGATAGTTGCATTTACATTTTCTGTCGAAAAGGTGAATCCCTCTTCATCAAATGCTTTTAAATGAAAGTTTGAAGTATCAGCAAAAAATTTCTTTTGTTTGAATAAGATTCGTTTTGACAATAGATCTGCTTTTTCGAAATTAACCTTCCCTTTTCCATACAATTCGGTCGGTGATAAATCGAAGGTCCCTTTAAAATCAGCTTGTTTGTTATAGGCTGTAAATGGTATTGTTTTATCAGTTGCTTGCATTAAATCCTGATAAGGCATCCAATGTATATAAACATTTTCGCCATGAACTTGTGGGAATTCATCGGGAGTTTCTGTTTCTTTTACATCAAAATTTTGAGCAATACCATTCATCGAATCTGGGTAGAATAAAAAATCATCCGAATGTGTTTTTGAAGGCCCAAAGTCAACATCTCCATCAGCACGCAAACCTTTGTTGCTTAACCTAATTTCATTCTCGAATTTAGCTTTCCCTCCATAAACTTGAAATCCACCTGGAGGAGTTTTTCGAATAAAACCTAATGAATAATCTTGTTGTAAAGTTAATTTCTCACGAAATGTTGGGAAAATACCTGCAGAAGCAAATTCACCATCAAACTCTAATGACTCATTTCTGAAGTTATCTACACTGTCGAGAACGAAAGGGTCTAACTTAAAATAAAATTTATCCTTATTGTATGCACCACGTTGTATACTTCGTTTGTCATAAAAGGCATACGATTCCTTAAAACTTTTAAATATTGGAAAACTCGGTGCTTTTTTAAATCCTGAATGATTGGTAGAGCCATCAACTAAAAGTTCTCCGTTAATATTTTCAATAACAGTTTGTACACGTTTAAATCCGAAATTCCCATTAATATCAGCATCTCGCGCGTTAACATATATTCGAAGGGAGTCAACATTTTTTAAATCAATCTTATTTGCATCGTACCCATATGTAAACTCTTTACCATGAAACTCAAATTTACCGGCAGCTACAACTCCCGAAAATTTTAAATCCCTGCCTTTCTTTAATATGATTTCTTGTTTAGAAGGGAATACAAAAACTTGCTGTGTATCACTTAATAGTATTGTTTTTACACCCCTTATTTTTAAATCAAAACTATTGTTCAATAAATTTAAAGATGCATTTGCTGCTCCTAGAATGGTAGAATGGATTGTAATAATGTCGTAATCGCTTTTCCGTTTATTTGCAGAAACGTATTTAAAAAGTTTATCCTTCACTGTTATTTCATCTGTTTCTGTATTAAAATCAATTAAACCATATTGGGCTACTTTAAACAGAACAGGACGTAAATCAACAGCTAACCATTTCATGAAAACTGCTAAATCCTTAGCAGTAAACACTCTTGTTTTTCCATTCTTTTCATAGTATTCGTTTATTTTTGAAATAGGATTAACATCACCTGAAGAGAGTTTCTCATATCTTTCTGCTGTAAAAAAGTCTTGCGATTCAAAATAAGCTTGACCTTGAAAATTGTTGGCAATAAAACCCATATCAATTTTTGCAGAGTCGATTTTCCATTCTAACTCTTCAAAATACATGTCAATCTTATGGTACGAATCGTAATAAGGCGCTTTTTGCATCCCATCATCTGTTCTAATTAAAAGAACCTTTCTGGTGTCGGCAAAGTATTTAAAACTTAATCCTGGATGAATAATTGTATCTTTATCAATAAAGAATTTTACCGCTGCATTTTCAGCTGTAATTTTATCAGAACTCATTGCGAAGTTGCGCGATGCAAGTTGTAAAAATACTTGTCCGTTTCTTCTAAATAATATTTTCGCGGGATTTTTAGCATCACCACTTCCAACAAATTTTGCTCCACGCATCGAAAAACCACCTTCATAATCAACATCTTTTAAAACGTTTTTCACGAGAATTCGTTTGGTATAAGTGTCAAAACGAGGATAGGTTTCAGTTTTGTTTTCAGAGATTACTTTGTCGGTTATTTTACCTATTTGTGGTTTATCAAAATAACTTGGATGATAAAACAATACAGAGTCACATGAATAACCACCAGCCTTACAATCTATACTTACTTTTTTTAGTTCAACATAAACGGTATTGTCTAATCCTGTTCTTTCCCAAGTTTCTTTCCCTCCTTTACCAACAAATCTTCCTGTTGATGGATAAAAAACGCCACTTATTTTTTCTATTTTTAATGAATCTTCTCTTGCGTTACGACACTTCAATGTGAAGATTGGGAAAATCACTTTAGGTACACTATCGTATTCAAATTTATATTCCCCTTCTTCTGATGACCATTCAAAAGCGGTTGATTTATAAAATACATTATTCTCAAATAGGTTTAAACTTGTTTCAAGTAATTCTCCATATGCCTTAGTGTTTTTTGCGCTTAAGCCCTTGTCAATACAAACCTGCCAACTTTCAAAACCTTTAAAATCCTTCGCATTATCAATGTAATTAGCAACAGCAACTAAGTAATCTCTAAAAAATGGATAAGGCTTCATTCGTTTACTTAGCATTTTGTTACACGTGCGATAAACGTAATCCTTGTATGCAATTTTAAAATCAGGTGTTTTCCAAAATTTCGCAAAATCATCTGTAAATTTTTTCGCTTCTTCTTTATTGGGTGTGTTCTCCTGAAAATAAGTATCTAATTCCTTAACAAATTTAATTGAGTCTTCTGAAAAGCTTGTAAATTTTTGCGCGTTTGATTTAAAAACAAAAGCCAGCAGGAATAAGATTACAAAAATTTTTATTTTTTTCATGCGTGTTGAATTAGTATTTATTTGCAATTGA
>CANJJP010000385.1 GCA_947474485.1 Bacteroidota bacterium
CATTATTTTATTACCATAAAGCCCGAACATTTAGCAACACCAAAGGCTGCTCATGGTGGCGTAATTTCTGCTTTAATGGATGGATTATTGGGAGTTACTGCCCTATCCGTTTCTGCCAATGAACATCATATAGTTTCAACTGTTGAATTTAAAATTAATTTTTTAGCAGCGGCTTTTGTTGGAGATACTTTAAAAGGCATTGGCAAATTAGAACAACAAGGTAAACGTTTAATTATTACCAGTGGTGATATTATTTGTCCAGAAAGAAACAATATAATTATTGCAAAAGCAATGGGAACTTTTAATACATACCCTGCGGAGAAGGCTGGGTATACAATTTAATAATTACTAGGGCTTGGGCGTTACCCTCCTATAGTCGGGTCAGGCTTTCTGCTACAATCTTTTTTATTCTCACGCTGTGGCGTGATCATAAAAAAGGATTTTCGCTGCAATCCTTAACGCGGTTTTAACCTTCCATAACGAAAATATAACTTATCCCAAAAAAGCACTTATTTATTTGTTAAACCCAAACGGCTATCAAACTTTTAAAATAGTAGTAGTATTTTTCATATCTTTAATAGTAATTTAAATAACAATTAGATGAAAAAAATATTTACTCTATTTGCTTTAACACTTTGTTTAACAAGCCTAAAAGCGCAATTTGTAACCATACCAGATGCAAACTTTGTAACATGGTTACAATCAAATGTTCCATCAGCTATGAGTGGCAACCTAATGGATACGACTGATGTTGCAGTGACTAATAGAATTGACATCAACATTAGTGGTTCTGCAATTTTTGAACTGACAGGTATTCGATATTTTGATTCGCTTAAAGTTTTAGATTGCTCTGATTTTTCTGGCAATGGAATTTTATTTGATTTATCAGAATTACCAAATAGTTTAGACACGTTAAGATGTCAAGGAAATATATTATCATATTTACCTACCCTTCCAAATTCTATAAAATGGATAGAATGTGCTTATAATAATATAGTAACCATGCCCGATTTACCTTCGAATCTTTATTATTTAGATTGTAGCTACAATAATTTATCACATCTTCCCACCTCTCTTCCACAAACATTAACCATATTTGGATGTGGCTTTAATCAATTAAGTACTCTTCCTACCCTACCAAATTATTTAAGAATATTTCATTGCAATAATAATCAATTAACAAACTTTCCTAATTTACCAGATTCTTTAAGAGAATTTAATTGTGATAGCAATTCTATCTTTTGTTTTCCTGCATTTCCAAATAATAATTATACTTTATTTTCAATAAATAGTAATCCATTTTTCTGCCTACCAAATTATGTACAAGGTATGGGATCAAATAATTTAAATTACCCACTTTGTATTTCAGGATATACAGCTAATTGTTCAAATAATAAGGGAATTAGCGGGTTTGTATTTAAAGACATAAATAACGACTGTATCATTAACATATCTGAACAAGGTATTCCTAATATTCCCGTAAAATTATTTGATAATATTGGAGCTCTCATTAGACAAACCTATTCTTCTTACTACGGAAAATATTCATTTTTAGAAACTTCAGGTACTTATAATCTTGTAATTGATACTGCTAACAAACCTTATCAACTAAATTGTCCATTTCCAGGTAATGATTCATTAATTTCATTAACTTATTTTTATCCAATAGCTGATAGTATAAACTTTCCAGCCACTTGTAAACCTGGTTTTGATATTGGCATACAATCAATCTCTACAAACGGCGTGATTCGTCCAGGACAAGCCCATATTTTAAATGTAAATGCTGGCGACATGTTTCATTGGTATAATCTAAATTGTACAAATGGTATAAGTGGATCAGTTTCTCTGTCTGTAACTGGTCCAGTTTCCAATGTCATGCCTGACATTGGTTCTTTAACTCCATCAGTTTCCGGGAATATTTTTACTTATAATATCTCAGATTTTAGTTCGATTAATAATTCAACTGATTTTCAATTGATTTTTCAAACAGATACAACTGCACAAGCAGGAGATGTGATTTGTGTAAATGCAACGGTTACACCAATTAGCGGAGATAATAATCCGAGTAATAACACTTACACTTTTTGCTACAATGTTGTTAATTCCTATGATCCAAACATCAAAGAAACTTATCCTGAAAATGTGCAACCTGGTTTTAACGATTGGTTAACTTATACCATTCATTTTCAAAATACAGGTAATGCACCAGCTTTTAATATTCGTTTAGCAGATACTTTGGATACCATGTTGGATTTAGAAACATTTCAGGTAATTAATTATAGTCACCAAAATTTAATTGATTTAACAGGCAATGTTTTAAATGTGCGTTTCCCTAATATTCAATTGCCAGATAGTACAACCAATTCGGCTGGATCAAAAGGTTTTATTCAGTATCGTGTAAAACCAAAAGCAACGTGGGCAGCACCATATCAAATAAAAAATACGGCTTATATTTATTTTGATTACAATGCGCCAATTGTAACCAACACTACTTTAAATTCAATTTTAATTCCTACAGGTTTACATAACCAAACAGAAACGGTTATGAATTTATATCCAAACCCTTCTAATGGCAATTTTACGATTGAGTTAAATACTAAAGAAAAGCAATCCATTCAAGTATTTGATATTACTGGCAACGTAGTTCTTTCTCAAAGCATTGAAAATGGAAAGGCCATCATTGATGGAAGTTATTTAGCTTCAGGGATTTATAATATTAACATCAAAGGAAGTAATTCTGTTGCTAATAAGAAATTGGTGATTGTTAAGTAAATTAGAGTTTGGGCGCGTTTATGCTTGAGGGATGCAAACGAAAATCCTTTTATGAACGCAGTGCATAAAAGATTGAAGTGACAGCCCGTTGCGGCCACCGCCGCACAAGCCAAAATCATAAAATAAAATTTAAATTACAAAGCTCTCAACAAACTATTAATACTAGTCTTCTCCGTTAAGATTGAATGTAAATCAGCAATCGCCACTCTATCCTGTTTCATCGTATCTCTGTGACGAATCGTTACTGTTTTATCCTCTAAACTTTGGTGATCAACCGTAATACAGAAAGGAGTACCAATCGCATCTTGTCTTCTGTAACGTTTACCAACCGTGTCTTTTTCATCATAAGTTAACATAAAGTCAAACTTCAAGTCTTTCATAATGCTTTCCGCTAATTCTGGCAAACCATCTTTTTTCACTAAAGGGAAGATAGCA
>CANJJP010000386.1 GCA_947474485.1 Bacteroidota bacterium
CGTCAGGCAGATTAAGTGAAGTATATACTGTTTCTATTAAGGGTGGAATGGAAAAACAGTGGTCAACAGTTCCTATGGAGTTGCTGAAATCTGATAAAGCAGGAAAGAGATTTTTATACACTGATAAAAAAGGTGGAGAAAACATTTATCGAAAACATCACACCTCAAGTATTACTAGAGATATTTGGATGTATGAACCTTTAGGAAACAAACACACTAAACTTACTGATTTTAATGGCGAAGATAGAAATGCATTATGGAGTGCCGATGAAAAGGAAATTTATTATTTGAGCGAAAAATCAGGCTCTTTTAATGTATGGAAAATGACGATTGGTAATCCGGCTTCTGCTACTCAACTAACCAAGTTTCAAAAAAATCCTGTGCGCGAGTTAAGTATTGCTCAAAATGGAACACTTTGTTTTTGGTATGATGGGGAAGTGTATACAATGACTATTGGGTCTGAACCAAAAAAGTTAAATGTCAACATCACAACGGAAGAACGATACAACGAAATAAAAAATGAAACACTAACAAGCGGGGCAACCGAAATGGATATTTCGCCAGATGGCAAAGAGGCTGTATTTGTTGTTCATGGAGAAGTTTTTGTTGCTTCATTTGAAACAGGCGTTACAAAACAAATTACGAATACACCAGAACAAGAAAGAAATGTGAGCTTTAGTAGTGATGGGAAAAGAATTCTGTATGCTTCGGAACGAGCTAACGCTTGGGGAATTTATCAAACTGTCAGAGCTAATGAAGGTGAACAACATTTTTTTAGCAGTACTGTTTTAAAAGAAGAAAAATTAGTTGTTAATGCCGAGGAAAATTTTCAACCTAAATATAACTATGATGCAAGTGAAATAGCTTACTTAGAAAATAGAACTACAATTAAAGTATATAATTTAAAAACGAAACAAGCGCGTTTAATTGTACCAGGTGATAAAAACTATTCATACGCTGATGGCGATCAGTGGTTTGATTGGTCGCCTGATGGAAAGTACTTATTAATACAATATCTAGAAGCAAATAGTTGGATAGGGCAAGCGGGCTTGGTTGATGTAACTGGTTCTGGAAAAGTAACAAACCTTACCCAAAGTGGTTATGGTGCAGGAGGAGCAAAGTGGGCAATGAAAGGTCAGGCAATACTTTATTTTTCTTCACGACATGGAATGAAATCGCACGGAAGTTGGGGTTTTCAATCGGATATTTATGCTTTTTTCTTAACTCGTAAATCTCACGAGTGGTTTTTGATGACAAAGGATGAATTAATGATTCTAAAGGAGAAAGAGGAAAAAGCAAAAAAGGAAAAGGATAAAGTGCCTGCTGCTAGTGATAAATTAAAGGCGCCTGCAGTTGAACTGCCTAAGGCGGTTGAAATAGATTTTGAGTACTTAAATGAACGTAAAGAAAGATTAACAATTCATTCGTCCGAATTAGCAGATGGTGTTATTACTTCAGACGGCGAACAACTTTTTTACTTAACAAAGTTCGAAAGTGGATACGACCTTTGGGTAAATAAATTTCATGATAAAGAAACAAAATTATTTATGAAGCTTGATGCTTCGAGTGCTGGTGATCTAAGAATTGATAAGGAGAATAAAATGCTTTATTTACTTTCTGATGGTAAAATTATAAGTGTAAATATTGATAAGAAGGAAAAAAAGGAAGTTAAATTTAGTGCTGAGCTTGCAATTAACCCAGCCAAAGAAAGAGCGCATTTATTTGAGCATGTTTGGCGCCAAGTAGATAAAAAGTTTTATACTAAGGATTTGCAAGGAACCGATTGGCCTTACTATAAAAATCAATATGCTAAATTTTTACCTTACATCAATAATGGATATGATTTTGCAGATTTATTAAGTGAATTATTGGGCGAATTAAATGCTTCTCATACTGGGGGATCATACAGAAAAGCTGCTAAAAACGGCGACCTCACTGCAACATTAGCAGCGTTTTACGACAATACGTATACTGGAAATGGAGTTAAGATTGCAGAGATTATTGCAAAGAGTCCTTTAATTCAAGATGGTTCGCTAATTAAGAATGGTGACATAATTGAAAAGATAGATGGAGTTAATATCAGTAATGATACAACGCTATTTATGTTACTTAATAGAAAAGCTGGAAAATTTATTCTTCTTTCTATGTTTGATGATAAATCCGGGAAGCGTTGGGAAGAAACAGTGAAACCAATTACTATGGGCGAGCAGTATCCATTATTGTATAACAGATGGGTAAAAAATCGGGAAGCTGAGGTTGAGAAACTTTCAGGTGGTAGATTAGGTTATGTGCATGTTGAAGGAATGAATGATGAAAGTTTTAGAAATGTGTATGAAAAGGCATTAGGGAAATATGGAAATAAAGAAGCCTTAATTGTTGATACTCGTTTTAATGGTGGAGGATGGCTGCACGATGATCTTGCAACTTTCTTATCAGGAAAAAAATACATGTCATTCGAACCTCGAGGACAAAAGCTAGGAGATGAACCTCAATTTAAATGGATGAAACCATCTGTAGTTTTAATTAGCGAAGGAAATTATTCGGATGCTCATATGTTTCCATTTGTTTATAAAGAATTAAATATTGGAAAACTTGTTGGGATGCCTTGTCCAGGAACAGGAACCGCAGTTTGGTGGGAAACCTTAATGGATCCAAGCATTGTTTTTGGAATACCTGAGGTTGGAATGAAATCATTGAAGGGAGAGTATCTTGAGAATTTACAACTTGAACCAGATGTTAAACAAGTAAATGATGCTGATAAAATTTCGAATGGGAACGATCAACAAATTGAAGCAGCTGTTAAAGAGTTGTTAAAGCAGTTAGGAAGTAAATAGTTCGTTTAGTTTTTCCTTCAATGTTTTGAGGTCGCAAACTGCGATCTCAAAACATTGCACTATTTTTGTATTTATTTGTATATAGAAGATTTTAGTCTTGTGTTTATCTAATTGGATTTTTAGCCCGCCCAACCTGATCTATCCAAACTTCTGTATTGTATCGCTTCGGCAATATGATTCGTTTCAATGCTTTCTGATTTTTCTAAATCCGCAATGGTTCGCGCTACTTTTAATATTCTATCATAAGCGCGCGCAGATAAACCCAAACGTTCCATTGCAGTTTTTAATAATGCGGAACTTGCTTCATCTAATTTGCAAATCGTTTGTAAGTCTTTTGTTTTCATTTGAGCATTGCAATAGATTCGATTACA
>CANJJP010000387.1 GCA_947474485.1 Bacteroidota bacterium
AATGCTCATAAAAAACGAATTAAGAACTTATATATAGATTTTATTAAATCCTTTTAGAGAAAAAAACGTATTTAGGCTATTTACGGAATTGCAAACAAAGCAATACAAGGGCTAATAACCGAAAACTACCTAGAAAGCAATTGGAACGAAGTAAATGAAAAAAGTGGAGTAAACATTTATTTATTTTTAAGTAATGAGCCTTATCCAGATGAAATAACATACAAATTAGTAATTGCGGCATCAGAAGTACTTAATACTAATTTAAATTCTGTTCTTATTGCATTTGGCCAGTATTGGGTATTAAATACCGAAATGAAAAACTATGGCTCCTTAATGAAATCTGGTGGAGACAATTTTAAGGAGTTTGTAGTTAACCTTTCAAACTTTCACAATAGAATTCAACTCATGTATACAAATTTGTCGCCACCCGAATTTAGGGTGACAGTAATAAAAGAAAAAAGTTTATCTCTACATTATTATTCAGAAAGAATTGGACTTAAATTTTTTGTTTATCCGCAAACAGATAGTTGAATTGTTAATACTTCATGAATCCATTGATATTATAAGTTTTCTGACAATTCTTACCTTGTAACAAAAAGTTACAAGAACATTGGGCTATAAAATTGAATATTCAGACGATAAAGTAAGCGCTTGGGGAGGTTTTTCGGTGATGAAGAACTTCAATGATAAAATAGGATTGCGAACTATTTTGCGAGATTTGCCAATACCAGAAAGTAACAGTAATAACCGATATGAAAAAGAGGATTTAATTGAGAGTTTTCTTCTATCTGTTTGGTTGGGCTGCTATAAATTATCAAGGTTTATTAAGAGCCGTTTCGGGCTTTGCAAGTGAGGCCATATTTAAACATTTAGAGCTGCCCTTTGCGCATTTATAATAATAGATTTCGAAAGAATCAACAAATTTATAGACAAAGAAAAACTACTCCATCTTCATCTTCACTAACAAATCATTAAAATATTTAGGCGACCATATTTTAAGGGCTTTATCATCTTTTATAAAACGCACAACATCGTCTTTAACGGTATCAAAGGAAACAGTATTAAATTTTTCGCTAAGTAAATCCTTAATTTGTTCTTTGGTGATGGTCTTTTTTGTCCAATCGCCTGTGTCTTTTGCTCTTTTTAAAAAATGGCCAATATCTAATGGAATACCTTTTTTAATGTACCATTCAAAATCATACCAATCCCTTCCTTTTACTCTTGTCTTCCATTTTCTAAATAAAAGCGCATGTGTTTTTCCTGCAAACAAACTTGGCAATGTAAAACACTTTACATAAAAAGAAAAAGGTCGCAGCAATAATTTCTCTTCCATTTCAAAACCCAGAGGTGGTTTGCGATCTACTTCAATTTTTATCTTGATAGATTTATTTGATTGTATTCCTGCTTGTTTAACTATGTCTTCAAGTACTAGTTCTTTCCAAATTGTTTCTGATTTAAGAAAAGCTGATTCAATTTGCGATTTTATTTTCTTATCTTTTTCACGTATGCTAACTTTTATTCCAACCGCTTCAAACTCTTCAATAATAAACGGGAAATAAGGCTCTAAGGAAAAATCTGAATTCGACTCCAATAGAGAAAAATCCAGATCTTCCGAAAAGCGATCGAGTCCATAAAATATACGCAGTGCTGTACCTCCATAAAAAGCAGCCTTATCAAAAAAATCAGTTCTCGATAATCCTGATAAAGAAATTTCCTGCATAATTTCTCGCAATGCAGATAATGTTTCTTCTTCATTTTTTGGTTGATACTCAGCTATCCATTCCTTAATCATAAGCCATCAAGTGTTTGAATGAGCATGCTTAAGCTACTTCTTTTTGGAGCATCAGATAACCAAGAATTAATAATACTTGTATCCAAGCTGCGCAAAATTTCTTCATCCATGCGCATATCTTCAATTAAAAAATCTCGGGTTTGACGAACACTTCTGAGCACTACCCCCGAGGTAAGAACAATTTTATCGCAAACTGCTTTTTCGCGAGAGGCTATGAGGGCAAATTGCCTTGGAGCCAGCTGCAAACTTTGCACCCCAAAAGAATAATAAGGCGAAGGCAAATGCTGATAGCTAAACCTGCCCGCTGGAGTATTATATAATTTTGAAGTTTTAATTGTAGCCGAAGTAGTTTCATAAACACGCTCGGGAATTAAACCCCAATAAGATAAAGCCGCCTCAAGAGATACATAACTTGGCCCACGCAAATGATTCGCAATTAAGAAAGGCTCAGGAACAGGTAAATCCATTTCTGGCCCTGGAATATATAAACCTCTTCTAACAGAAAGTAACTCGCCGTTTCTTACAAGCTCACTAATTTTATCATTTGGCCTGCTGTACTCACAAAGCATTTCCATTACCACATGATGTGGAATTGGTGCTTCTGTGTATTCTTTTACAATCCTCCTGAAATCCATAATGACAAATTTAATAATAACAATCGGATTAATTCCGATTTAACACTACAAATATAACAATTTATTTCCAAATAAAACAACAATAATCGGTTATTTTCCGATTATATAATTAAAATAATACATAAATAATGATTTATTGATATTGGTTAGTAACCAAAAATAATCAACCCAAAAAGCATAAAAACTGAAGAAGTATCTATCAATACATCTTGCTTAACAAACTTAGTATCTTTTGCATTAGTATCTAAAAACAAGTGCGCAAATAAAGTCATAAGCGAAACTAAAAAACAAACTTTCATTAGTATCCCTCCCACTAATTTAGGAACTTGACTTATAGAGGAATCAATATGGCCAATACTAAGTAAATAACAATAACAAATTCCAAAAAACAAAAAGAAACCAATTATATAACTTTTGTTTCGTCCATAAAATTCTTTATGTTTTCTGCGCTTAATTACATGATTCCAATTGAGGTAAAGGACCCATTGCGCAAATAAAACTACTAGTACTAAATACTGATACATAATTAATGTAGTTTTCTTTCTTTTACCATTCCACCTTTTACACTGCTAATACTTTGAGTAGTAACAAAAGAAGTGGGATCAATATCCTCCACTATTTTACGAACCTTCGAAAGTTCGAGCTTAGTAACAACTGTGTAAAGAATTTCACGATCATTTAATCCACTCATTTGCGCTTTCTTTCCTCTTAATCCACGCTTACCATGATAAATGGTTACTCCACGTCCTAATTGAGCAATAATAGCTTTGCGCAA
>CANJJP010000388.1 GCA_947474485.1 Bacteroidota bacterium
ATGTTGTAAGTTTCAATTACGGCCTTTATTTCAGGAAGCGGTGTGGATAAAATAGGAACGCCTGCATTTATAAAATCAAATAATTTATTAGGTAAGCTAAAATGATAATTGATATTATTGTCTTTGTCAATAGTTAAGCCCAAGTCAACATTAGCTGTGTAATGATACAATTCGTCAGCAGGCATTTTTCCTTTTATAAAAACTTTGTTTTCTAGTTTTAAATCCTTCACCATTTGTTTCAGGCGCTCAATAACATCACCCCCGCCAATAATGTAAAGCACTGCATCATTAATGTATTGAAAAGCTTCTACTGTTTCTTCTGCCCCGCGTTGTATGTTAATGCCCGCACCTTGTATTAAAACTATTTTTTTATTTGTTGGTAGACCAAGCTCTTCACGTGATTTAATTTTAGCTACGTATGGAGGATTACCAATATTTCTAATTACATTAAATTTCACCTTGTATTTGTCCTCGAACCAATTGGCAATACTTTTGTTTACAGTGATGCAATATTTTAATTTTGGGACAATACTTTTTTCAACTTTTTCCCAAATCCGTTTTTTTGTTGTCGTATGAATTAGTTCGGGCACTTCGCAAAATAATTCGTGGCTGTCGTATATCAGTATTGCCCCGCTTATTTTTTTGTTGAGGTAGTTGGGTAAAAGCGTGTCTAGGTCGTTAGCAAACAGTACGTTTTTTTCTTTAAATAGCAGTAAAAAGAATAGCCTCATTTGATACTCAGCATAAAACGCTACGCCTTTCTCAAATAATAAGTTCATTCGTTTTGTTAGGTATGGGCGAGCAGGTAAATCTATGCTATCACGTTTTTTTCTTCCCACCAAAAGCACCTCGTATCCATGCTCGTGAAACACCATGCAGGTTTTATGAACCCGTTGGTCGGTAACAAGGTCGTTTATTACTGAAACTATAACGCGCTTATTTAGAGCTTTTGTCAATTAAATTGTGAATAGATTGCTAAAATACAGGTTTTTACTGAACCTAGGAATCTTAATTTTGATGTATGAGCATATACGAAAATCACTCTCTTTTATTGCATAACACTTTTCATATTGATTGTGCAGCAAAATATTTTACCGAAATTAATTCTATTGATGCCTTATTAGAGCTTCAGCAAAGCGATGTTTTTAAATCAAACGAATTATTGATGTTGGGTGGTGGAAGTAATATTTTGTTCACCAAAAATTTTAACGGACTAGTAGTTAAAAACTCATTATTGGGAAAAGAATTAATAAAAGAAGATGCCGATTATTATTATGTGAAAATTGGCGCAGGTGAAGGGTGGCACGATTTCGTATTATGGTGCATAGCAAATAATTATGCGGGTGTTGAGAATTTGTCTTTAATACCAGGTAGAGTAGGAGCTAGTCCCATGCAAAATATTGGCGCATATGGTGTGGAAATAAAAGATGTGTTTGAAAGTTTAGAAGCGGTTCATGCAAAAGATGGAAGCAAAAAAATATTCACCAATAGCGAATGTGAATTTGGTTACCGTGAAAGTGTTTTTAAACGTAAGCTGCGCAATCAATACATAATCACTTCAGTTGTTTTTAAATTAAAAAAGAAAACAAATTTTAATACTTCATACGGGGCAATTGAGAAAGAGCTGGAAGTTATGGGTATTAAAGATTTATCAATAAAAGCAATTAGCGATGCTGTAATCCGCATTCGAAGCAGTAAATTACCCGATCCAAAAGTAATTGGTAATGCAGGAAGTTTTTTCAAAAACCCTGAAATTCCAACCGCACAATGTGAGGCATTAAAACAACAATTCCCTAATATCGTTTCTTATCCATTAGAAAATGGAAACGCTAAACTAGCAGCAGGTTGGCTAATTGAGCAAGCCGAGTGGAAAGGCAAACGATTTGGCGATGCAGGCGTGCATGTGAATCAAGCTTTAGTATTAGTTAACTACGATAAAGCCCAAGGAAACGAAATTTACGATTTATCAAGCAAAATTGTTGAATCAGTAAAAACTAAGTTTGGCGTTGAGTTGGAGAGGGAAGTGAACATTTATTAAATGTAATTCTACAAAAAAACTATTTCTTTTTAGGCTTTTGTTTTGCATGTGTTTTGCAATAGCCACTTTTAGCTGTTGTTTTGTTTTTACAACGATTACCCGATTTTGTTGTCCCAATGCATTGTGCTGCTTCATTTGGATTACGTTGCTCATTAGATGAATTAGTTGCAGTTTTGGATTTTTTCCAATGCCAGCAATCAATGCATATTGTTTTCTCAATAAATTCTTCTTGTTCATCAGGTAATGAAGGGTAGAAGTCAATGCCAGTATATACTTCAACGCTATCAATACTAACTGTATATTTTTCTAAATCTTCTGATGAAGCTGTATTAGGAAAAATAAAACCAATTCCTTTAATGCTTGGTTTACAATAATCTAAAATTACTTTGTAATAATAATTGGGAACAGAAACTTTGTTTTCTCCAATCGTTGGAAGTCCTTCTTTTAAAACTGGACCTGTAACAATATAAATCGAATCGTTTTCATTTGCCCAACTTCTCACTAACTCTTCACACTTTTTCCAAATGCCTCTGTTAAAACTCGGTACTTGCGGACTCATATTGCTATAGTAAAATGATTCTTGCATGGTTATTTCCGACCAACTCATATCAGCTGCGGGAGCTAAGTGGCCTCTATCGTAGCCCGAGCTTTTGTAATCAGCATCATTAGCTGTTTGTGTTTTTACTTCTGGATCGGGTAAAAATTTATTGCTTCTTTCAAATACTTTTTGTGTTTCCTCTTTAGTTAAAAGATATGCAACCCAACTAGCTTGCTCATGCGTTTCGTTGTAGGAGAATGAATAGGCAGTATGATGAATAATTGTTTCGTGGGAATTTGTTTTTGGAATTTCTAAATTAGGGATTAGGTGAGAATGAAATCTTTGAAGTAGGATGCTTTCATGTGGAGCAATGTTTTGCCCAAAGAAGTTTAAGGTAATAAAATGGAGAAGTATGAATAGAATTTTTTGCATTGACCTAATTTATTGTTTTGTAATCTCTCTCTCTCTCTCTCTGTGAAACTCATTGCTCTCTGTGCCTCTGTGTTGAAAATTATAAACTGTAAGTGTGAAAAATTACCATGGAGGCAAGGGGGTCACAAAGGAACACGGAGACATTTTGCCATAATAAATTCAACAATTCAGTACCTCACTAATTCAATA
>CANJJP010000389.1 GCA_947474485.1 Bacteroidota bacterium
GAGATGAACTTACAGGATTAAGCCCAAAACGCTCATGTTTTACCTAAACTCGTAAGTAGTTCCTTTTAACTGTGTAAGAAGCGTTGCAGGTTCATCAGTAGCAGTTGCTCTTCCTTCAAGCTTTGGTGCAACAGGCGAATGTTGTTTTAAGTAATCAATGATTACATCATGCAGCAAAAAAGGTGTTTTATTAGGGTTTTTCACGTGTTCTATACGACAGAGCGTATCATTGGGATCGCCTTCGCGCTCCCAGGCTACAATGCTATATTCTTTTTCTAAATCAATTGCTGAACCACCAACTTTAACCCAATTTACACGCTTGCCAAATTCGTTTCCAATAGTGAAATTTACTTCCATTCCATTGTATCTCACAAACCAACCGCCGAAACGTTTTGAGGGATCTTTTGCAAATGCATTTTGAAGTTCTTTTTCTAACCAATCCCAAACTTGTTTACCAGTTACAATCGCAGTTTTTGCTTCGCTGTTAACAGGTAACATATTCCATAAAAACTCTTTTGTTATGCTAGCCACACCTGTTTTTGGATCTACAGCTAAGGGTTGGCAAAAACGGAAGCCATTAGATAAAGCAATGTCGGGTTTAAACTTCCACTTAATAGCATCTGTAATCAAATTGTCCATTGGTGTTTCCATAACAAAATAGCGAACTAATGGAGTTGTACTTGTGCCAACAACAGTTTGTAATTCTTTTTTATAAGGTTCGTAGATTTTCTCTACTAATTTTTTCATCTCTAGATCTTCTGGATATTTTGCAGGGTCAACATCCATTAATTGATATTGCATTCCTGTATATTTTCCATCTGTAATTTCTAAATCTAATTTGCCTAAGAAAGAACCAAAGGCACCACACTCAATAACCTTGGTGTATTTGCCTTGTATAGGAACACGCACACGTTCATGTGTGTCAGCACCAATAATTACATCAACTCCTTCAGCAGCTGGATTGTTTGCTAAACCAACTTGTTGCGCGAGACCCATGTGTGTTACAACAATCACAACTGCACAACCCTCTACCTCGCGAAGTAATTTTACATATTTTGCAATGTTTATATCAGCATGCTCAAACCTAAGTCCTTCGCTATATGCTGGCGATTGACGTTTTGGAATTAAATGGTCGGTGTAACCAATGAAACCAATTTTAATTCCTGCTATGTATTTTATCCAATGAGGTTGGTAAACTAATTCTCCGTTGTCAGAATCATTTGTTTTGTGCCACATGTTTGCGCAAATTTTTACTGCGTTTGCATGGCCCATATCGTAAAGCATTTTTTTCTTTTTGTAAACTACCTCCCAATTCCCCGGCAACATTAAATCGTAACCAAGTAAGTTAAAAACAGGAATCAAAGCTTCGCCTTCGGTTAAAGATGCAATTGCGTGTCCGTGAAAATAATCGCCGCCATCATATACAATCGTGTTAGCTGGATTTTTTTTCTTTAATGAATCAATCATGGTTTTTAATGTAGCCATGCCGCCACGCTTTTTATAAACGCCTTGGTTGTTTTCCCAAAAAAATTCATCGTGCGTAAATAATTGAGCGTGTATATCACTTGTAATTAAAATAGAAACAGTTTGTTTTTTCTTTTTTTCTTCTCCGCTTAATACATCTAAAAACTCTTCTGTTTCAGAAGAATTGTTGTTTGCTCCAATCACATTACCTAGTGGACTAAAAGCAACTGCTAAACTGGCTAAGCCAGTTTTTTTGAGAAAATCTCGGCGGTTGTTATCTTTATTACTTGTGCTGTTTGAATCGCTCATAATGTTGTATCAATCAATATTCGTGTAAATATATTCAAATCTAAACTGGTCTAATGGTACTTATGTTACATTTCAGTTTAATTGTTTTTCAATTTATCTTTAATTACTTTAAATGGACCATACTTATGTTGATCTTCTGAAAAGCCATCAGCATATGGACCAAAAGGGTGGTCAAATGGTTTCTCGGAAATTTTAGGCCAATCTTTTTTTAAATCTTTTGAAGGATGTGGTTGTGAGTTAACAAAGGCTGCCACATCCCACGCCTCTTCATCAGTAAGCTGTGTGTTATTGTGTGTAACACCTAATGGCATATTGTATTTTACAAACTTTGCAAAGTTTGATAAACGATATAAGCCTGCCCCAACATTATAACTATTGTTACCCCAAAGTGGTGGATAGGTATAAGCAGTGTTTTCTGTATTAAATTTTCCTTCTCCGTTTTGTTGATGACAACTTTGACATTTTTGTGTATAAACTAATTCTCCTTTTACTTTATCAGCAGCTCTTTCTAAAAATGGAATTTCTTTTAGGCCTGAACCAGGAGGTTTAATTCCTTTTTTAATCCCAGTTCCTAACCACTTAATGTAGGTAACAATCGCTTGCATTTCTCTTGAGTTGGTATCAATAGCTTTTCCATTTAAACTACGCTCGAAACAATCGTTTATGCGTTTGTAAATAGTTTCCATTCCACCTGAGCGAGCTCTGTATTTAGGATATGTTGAGGCTACAGCAGAATAATTATTTCCATAAATTTTTGTTCCAGCATCTAAATGACAGTTTTGACAATCCATTCCGTTTGTAGATGATTTAAAAATTTTTCCATTAGGGCCAAAGTACTCTGCTGTATTTGCAATTAAATCACGACCGTATAAAATTGTTTCTTTTTGTTGTTGGTTTCCGATAGTGGAAACTTCTGGGGCAATCCAATAATTTGTAGTGTCTTTAATTTTTAATGCTTCTTGTTTTGCAGCATCAGTGAAATTTCCAAACGCATCTGGTTTGGGTCCTTCAACTTTATTTTGTTTCGCAGGTATTGGAATGTAGATTAAAAGTAATCCAACTAATACTATAACAATAACAATTAAGACGATAATAATATTAATCAACTTTGAAACTAAAGAGGCTAAATTTTTATCTGAGTTCGGCTTGTTGTTCATTACATAACAAACATAATAAAAAAGGGAGACTGTTAGCCTCCCTTTTTTATAAATTGCAGAGGTTTTTTACAACATCGTTGTTGGACAAACATATTCGCTTATCTTAAATTTGTTACTCTTTTTAATTTCTGTAAAACCACCTTTTACATTGATTAAATTTTGGAAGCCTCTAGCTTTTAGTATAGAAATAAAAATCATGGAACGGTAACCCGCAGCACAGTGCACAAAATAGGTTTTTTGTTTATCAATTAATGCCATGCTATC
>CANJJP010000390.1 GCA_947474485.1 Bacteroidota bacterium
ATATTAGTAACCACCGCAACATCACATTTACCAAAGCCTAAGCCCGAACGTAAAATTCCACCACGCGCAGTTTCTAATACTGCAAACTCAACTGTTGGGTCTTTTAAAATAAACTCTGCACTTACTGGCCCTGTGGTATCACCTTTGGTAAGCATAGAGTTTTGTACATAAATTCCATCCGAAGTAGTAAAGCCAACACGGAAACCATTATTTTTTACAATATGTGCAATTAAGCGGGTAGTAGTAGTTTTACCATTAGTACCAGTAACAGCTATAATTGGAATTCTGCATGATTTTCCTGGAGGATACAACATATCAATTACAGGGGCAGCTACGTTACGCGGCAAACCATTAGCTGGTGCCAAGTGCATACGGAAACCTGGAGCAGCATTAACTTCTAACACTACACCACCTGTTACTTCTAAAGGTTCGCTTAGGTTAGTTGCCATAATATCAATACCACAAATGTCTAATCCAATAACACGTGATATACGTTCGCAAATAAAAATATTATGTGGATGTACAATGTCTGTTATATCTGTTGATGTTCCGCCAGTACTTAAATTTGCTGTTCCTTTTAAATAACACTTTTCATCTTTCTTTAAAACAGTTTCAAGTGTGTAACCATGTTTTATTAATTGCTCTTCTGTTTCACGATCAATGGTAATTTCTGTTAATACATTCTCATGTCCGTAACCACGGCGTGGGTCATTGTTTTCTATTTCAATTAATTCTTTAATGGTAGTTTTTCCATCACCAATAACGTGTGCTGGCTCGCGCAAGGCCGCTGCAATAAAACGATTATTGATTACTAAAATTCTAAAATCATATCCAGTAATAAATTTCTCTACAATAATTTTACGCGAATATTTTTTAGCGTGCTCAAATGCAGCGTAGGCTTCTTCTCTTGTTTTTACGTTAATAGATGCACCTTTTCCATGATTACCATCCAATGGTTTAAACACTAAAGGAAAACCAACTTTTTCTATTACGGTTTCAACTTCTGATTCGTATGCAATGCACATGCCTTTAGCAACGGGAATTGCAGCATCTTGCAGCATACGTTTTGTTTCATCTTTATTACTTGCTAAATCCACCGCAATAGAACTTGTCTTATCTGTCATAGTTGCTCTAAAACGAACTTGATTTTTTCCGTAACCAAGTTGTACTAATGATTGCCCGTTTAAACGAATATATGGAATGTCGCGCGCAACGGCTTCATCTACAATGCTTCCAGTGCTTGGTCCAAGACGTTCGCTCTCACGCATTTTACGCATAGTTATAATGTCGGCATCTAAATCATAAAAGCTTCCATCAATTAATGATTCTGCAATTTTTATCGAGGCCTTAGCTGCATATACGCCTACAGTTTCTTCCATGTAAGAAAACACTATATTATAGACTCCATGAGCGCCTGTTCCTCTTGTGCGACCAAATCCACATTCCATACCAGCTAAGGTTTGTATTTCTAAGGCAATATGTTCTATAACATGCCCCATCCAAGTTCCTTCTTTTACGCGTTCAAAAAATCCACCAGCATGGTTTTTTGAGCAACGGTGTTTTTTCATAGAAGGAAACATATACTCCAAACGCTCCGAAAAGCCTTCTATTAGGTTAGTTGGCTGCTCTTCTAGCTTCTCCAAATCTAACTTCATTACTATTAATTTCTTTCTGTAGTTCGACCAGTAGTTAGGTCCGCGCAATGTCTTTATTTCGATTATTTTCATAGGTGTTTTGTTTGTCGTAAAGATTTTGTTCAAGATAGGACTTGTTTTTTAAATAAACAAAAAGCTGTTTAAAATAAAGTGATAAGTTACAGAAAAAACCTTAATTAATTGTATCTTTAAAGTTATTTTTGTTATATCAAAATTGTAAAGATGGGAATTCCAAAAGGTAAATTAGTAATTATTGGTGGTTCGGTTGATAGAGGAAGTTTTTCTGAGAGCCCGGATGATTTACAAAGGAATTTAAAATTTTTTGAAAAGGGAATTTTAAAAAGAATTACTACTGAATCAAAACATAATACATTATCTAAGTTCGAAATTATCACTACTGCATCAAGCATTCCAGAGGAAGTAGGAGAGGAGTATATAAAAGCTTTTGCACAACTAAATGTAATGAATGTTGGTGTGTTAAACATTAAAACACGCGAAGAAGCAAACGCTCCCGAAAATGTTGAGCGTTTAAGAAATGCTGATGTAGTAATGTTTACAGGTGGAGACCAACTACGTTTAACATCTATTTTTGGTGGAACTACTTTTCACCATTTACTTCTCGACAAATACGAAAACGAAGATTTTATTATTTCGGGAACTTCTGCAGGAGCTGCGGCAAGCTCAAATAATATGATTTACCAAGGAAGCAGCAATGGTGCTTTATTAAAAGGTGAAGTGAAAATTACTGGTGGCCTTGGTTTTATAAACAATGTAATTATCGATACTCATTTCGTGCAACGCGGTCGAATTGGTCGTTTAATGTATGCCTGCGGAAGTAATCCAATTAATTTAGGTATTGGTTTGGGAGAAGATACAGGCCTACTAATTACAAACGGTAATGATATGGAAGCAATTGGTTCGGGTTTGGTTATGTTAGTGGATGCAACACAAATGCGTCATACCAATATGGCTGATGTTGAAATGGGGGAGCCGGTTTCAATTGATAACCTAATTGTGCACGTTATGGCTTTGGGCGATAATTACAATTTAAAGCAAAGGAAATTAACGATTGATCATTATAAGATTACGCCTATTTAAATTGCTATTTAACTAGGTTCATTTAATTGCTTAATAACCAATATTTTAATTGATTATCTATGGCTGTAAAAAATGTTAAGGAACATTTTCTATTAAAGTTTAATATACTACTTTTGTCCTCTAAATAAAGCAAATAATAAAAAGAATCAACTATGAAAATGTTTAAATCATTTTTAATCGTAGCAGTTATAGCTGCTAGTACATTATTCACTTCTTGTGGAAACGGTTCCGAGAAAGAAGCAAATCCTTTAGCTGATAGCCTAGCTGGATTAAACGGAGAACTACAGGGGCAAGTTTCTGAGAAAGAAGCTGCTTTGCAAGAGTTCGTTAATTCGTTTAACGAAATTCAATCTAACTTAAATGAAATCAAGGAGAAAGAAAAAATTGTTACTGCAAGTACAAAATCTGGAGATGTAAAAAGCAAGGAAG
>CANJJP010000391.1 GCA_947474485.1 Bacteroidota bacterium
AACGCAAAAAACGATCGCTTACAGTATAGTGATAGTTGTCCATCATAATTATGCTGCTTTTAGTTTTGTGAATTTAGAACGGCTCATTTTTTCTTTTGCATACTTCAGTGTAAGTGTAAATGATTTAACTTGATTTTCTTCTGAAGGAATGTCAAACATAGCATCCACCATAATTGCTTCGCAAATAGATCTTAATCCACGCGCACCTAGTTTAAACTCCATTGCTTTTTCTACAATAAAATCAAGCGCTGCAGGTTCTACTTTTAATTTCACACCATCAATTTCAAACAAATATTCGTATTGTTTTATGATGGCATTTTTTGGTTCAGTTAAAATTAATTTTAGCGTTGCTGCATCCAAAGGATTTAAATAGGTAAGAACTGGCAAGCGACCAATTAATTCTGGAATTAATCCAAATGATTTTAAATCTTGTGGAGAAACATACTGAAGCATATTTGTTTTGTCAAGTTCCTCGTCTGTATTTAATGCAAAACCAATTGCTTGTGTGTTTAAACGTTTTGCAATTGCTCTTTCGATTCCATCAAAAGCACCACCACATATAAATAAAATATTTTTTGTGTTTACTTGAATCATCTTTGCATCTGGGTGTTTACGTCCGCCTTGTGGTGGAACGTTTGCAATCGAATCTTCTAATAATTTTAGTAATGCTTGTTGTGTTCCTTCTTTAATATCACGAGTTAACGAAGGATTATCACCTTTACGAGAAATTTTATCAATTTCATCAATAAAAACAATTCCTCTTTCGGCAGATGCTACATCGTAATTTGCTTCTTGTAATAAACGAGTAATGATGCTTTCCACATCCTCACCTACATAACCAGCTTCTGTAAAAACAGTTGCATCAGCAATACAAAAAGGAACATTTAACAATTTAGCAATGGTGCGGGCAATAAGGGTTTTACCCGTGCCTGTTTCACCCACTAAAATAACATTCGATTTTTCTATTTCAATATCATCTTTTCTGTCTTTTTTCACATTAACAACACGTTTAAAGTGATTGTAAACTGCCACACTAATTACTTTTTTTGCTTCATCTTGCCCCACAATGTATTGGTCAAGGTATTCCTTAATTGCTTGTGGTTTCAATAGTTTCAGCGATTGGCTAGCGCCTTCTTTAGCACTTGCGTCTGCATCGGCCGACACAATTTTAAATGCTTCAGCAACGCATGTATCGCATATATGACCTTGTTGCCCCGCTATTAGCATTTTAGCTTCGCGCTTATCTCTCCCACAAAAGGAGCAACGTATTAAATTATCTTTAGCCATGTTTTCTTAAATAAGGTACAAATTTAATAAATATGCCCAAACTATTGGGTTTTTTAAACATTTCCCTATATTTGCTCTGCATAATTTAAGACTAAAAAATGAAAGCGAACATTATTTCTAAATTGGAGGAATTATTGGCGAATGCTGATATGAGTGCGGTTGCTAACAAGGTAAAAGATCTGCAGAGAGAATACGAACAAGCTTTTTCTAAAGAAATGGAAGCAGCTAAGCAGGAATTTGTTGATGAAGGCGGCAAAGCACGTGATTTTATTTATGCTAAATCGGCAGAGGATTCTAAAATTATCGACCTGTTTGATAAGTTCAGAAAGCAAAAGAAACAACAAGATGATAAGTTGGCAGATGAGCAAAACAAGAATTTAGAAGTAAAAAAGCAAATCATTAAAGATATTTCTGATTTAAGCCAATTAGAGGTAAATATTGGAAGTGCAATTAAGAAATTACAAGAACTTCAATTAAAATGGAAAGAAACAGGTGCTGTTTCTACTCATAAATACAAAGAGTTGCAAGCTGAATACAGTAAGGCAGTTGAAAGTTTTAACTACAATATAAATATCTTCAAACAATTACAAGACCACGACTTTAAAAAGAACGTAGACTTAAAGCAAGAAATTTTAGCGAAAATGAATGCTTTGCTTGAGAACGAAAACGTAAAAGATGTTGAGCAATTAATAAAAGTTTACCGTAACGATTGGGAAGAAGTTGGTCCTGTAGTGCAAGAGAAATGGGGCGAGTTGAAGGCTGCATACAAAACAGTTGTTGATTCGATTTACGCTAAAATAAAAGTTTACTACGGAGAAATTGAAGACAGAAAAAAGCATAACCTTGATGCTAAGAAGGCTTTAGTGGAAAAGGCGAAAACTTTTACTGCTGAAATTCCTCAAACAGAAGATGCTTGGAAAAAAAGAACAGAAAAATTAATTAAAATCCAAGAAGAATATAAAACAATTGGTTATACTGAGAAAGCTCCTGGAGATTTTGTTTACCGTGAGTTTAGAACTGCTTGTGATGAATTTTTTGATAAGAAAAAAGATTTTTACGCAGTTGTAAAAGAAAAGAATGCAGATGCTAAGAAACAAAAACAAGCTTTGATTGAAAAAGCGGAAGCATTACAAACGCAAACCGAAAATTGGAAAGAGACTTCTGAAAAATTAATTCGTTTGCAAGATTCTTGGAAAAAAATTCCAACTGCTGGTCCAGAGGAATCAAGATTATTTCAACGTTTTAGAAAAGCATGTAATGCATTTTTTGACGCTAAGAAAACACATTTTGAAGCAAAGGATAATGAGTTTGCAGGCAACTTAGTTGTGAAAGAAGAATTGCTTACTAAACTAAATTCTTATACCTTAACAGGTGAAGCATCAACTGACAAAGAAAACCTTCGTAAATTTTCTGAAGAGTGGACTTCGGCTGGAATGGTTCCTTTTAAAGAAAAACAACGGTTAAATGATATATTCTACAAGCGTTTAGACGAATTGTATGATTCTGTGATTACAAACCAATCAGAGAAATTCTTATTAAAGTTCACAAATAAATTAGAGCGCTTTAAAACTGCAATGGATAGCGAAACTTTATTTAAGAAAGAAAAGGATTTCTTACGTAAGAATATTGACGAGATTGTAAATAATATTCGTACTTACGAAAACAATATGGGCTTCTTTAAAAATGCAAAAGGCAAAAACGATTTTATCACAGAAATCGAAAATAAAGTTGAGCATGAAAAGGCTAAACTGCAAGATTTTAAAGATAGAATGAAACTATTGAATGACGCGATGGATATCATGCGTGTTCATAGCTAGTTAAATACAAACTATCTTATCGTCATAGAAAATTATTCGATTATAATTTTTTCAAGACTAAATCCTTTGC
>CANJJP010000392.1 GCA_947474485.1 Bacteroidota bacterium
CTGCAATTAAAAAATTAAATCAAAAAATAATTTATGCGAGCATTAATGGCTTTGGCGAAGAAAGTGAACGAGCTGCATATGACTTAATATTACAAGCGGAATCGGGCTTCATGAGTATTAACGGCGAAAAGAAATCTAAGCCATTAAAAATGCCAATAGCGTTAATTGATATACTTGCTGCGCATCAATTAAAAGAAGGAATTTTACTTGCCTTATTACAACAAGCTAAGGATGGAAAAAGTAAAAAAGTTTCTGTTTCCTTATTTGATTCAGCTGTTACTTCACTTGCAAATCAAGCAACAAATTGGCTAGTAGCAAAACATCTGCCTGTTCAATTAGGCTCCATTCATCCAAACATTGCTCCTTACGGAGAAATATTTACTACAAAAGATAAAGCTCAAATAACTTTTGCAATTGGAACTGATAAACAGTTTATTTCTCTATTAACTATTTTAAAATTAGAGAATGTAATTGACTCTAAGCTTTGTGGCAGTAATCAACTAAGAGTAAAAAACCGAGAAGCGATATTTGATGTTTTATCTCAATCTATTTCTACTCAATCCTTCAAAACACTTTACAATAAATGTTTGCAGGCTGATGTTCCCATTGGTAAAATAAGAAACATTAAGGAAGTAATGGAATTACCTGAGGCAAAAAAAATGATTGTAAAGGGTAAAAAAGCAATTACTTTAAAATCCAATTCTTTTAAAATTAGCTAATAAAAAACCGCCCTTCCTTCGACAAGCTCAGGATGACGGGCGATTTCAATACTAAAATGAAATTATTCTGTAGGAATCTTTCCTAACATTTCCATCATTTCCATGCTTACACCTGTGTTGCTGTAACCACCATCATGGTATAAATTTTGCATATTAACCATACGAGTTAAATCGCTGAACATGCTAATGCAATAATCTGCGCAGCTTTCTGCACTTGCATTTCCTAATGGAGAAATATTATCAGCATAATCATAGAAATCACCAAAACCTTTAATACCGCTACCAGCAGTAGTTTTTGTAGGTGATTGAGAAATTGAGTTTACACGCACATGTTTTGCTTTACCATAATGGTAACCAAAACTACGGCAAATTGATTCTAACACAGCCTTTGCATCAGCCATATCTGTGTAGAAAGGATAGGTACGTTGTGCTGCAATATAACTTAAAGCTACAACACTTCCCCACTCGTTCATTGCATCTAATTTGTATGCAACGCTTAACATTTTGTGTAATGAAAGTGCAGAAATATCAATACTCTTGTTATAAAAATCGTAGTTCAATTCTGTATAAGGTATGTTTTTACGAATATTTGGGCTCATACCAATACTATGTAAAACAAAATCCATTTTACCACCTAAAATCTCTTGAGACTTTGTGAATAGGTTAGTTAATTCCTCAACGCTAGTAGCGTCAGCTGGAACAATCTCTGCATTAGTTGCTGCAGCTAACTTATTGATTTCTCCCATACGCATTGCAATGGGTGCATTGGTTAAAACAATTTTTGCTCCTTGTTCGTGAGCTTTTAAAGCCACTTTCCATGCAATTGAATTTTCATCTAAAGCTCCAGTAATAATTCCTCTTTTACCTGCCAATAAATTGTTACTCATGTTGTGTAGTTTTTGTGAGCCACAAATTTAACATTATTAATTAAATAGATTCGGCCCAAATTTTAAGCTTATTACTGATAAAATGTTGAATAATATCTCCTAAAAAAAAGGATTTCTGAAATATAAACACGAAATTCGTCCTCTATTAAATAAAACGTATGGAATTATATTTAGACTCAGCTAATCTGAAAGAAATCGAAGAAGGATTTAAACTTGGATTTTTAAATGGTTTAACAACTACACCTACTTTCATGCAACGTGAAGGTATTACTGATATTGACGGTACTATTGTGAAACTTTCGAAAATGGTTCCTGTGCTTCAAATCGAAGCTTTAGGAAACTCTGCAGAAGAAGTTTTAGCAGAAGCTGAACGTCAATTAGCTCTAGGATTAGACCCTAAAAAAACAGTTTTCAAAATTCCTGTTTCTTTGGAAGGAGTTAGAGCTTGTAAATTGTTACGCGATAAAGGATATTTAGTAAATGTGCATTTAGTGTACACTTTACAACAAGCTTATATGGCTATGCATGCTGGCGCAACTTATGTTTGTCCACTTGTTGGTCGTTTACAAGATCAAGGACACGATGCATTAAGTTTAGTTGAACAATGCGTTGACGCTGTTGAATTATATAATTATGATACAAAAATCATGTTCTCATCTGTTCGTCATAACGAGCACGTAAGAAACGCATTAAACGTTGGCGTTCACACAATTACAGTTCCACTAAAAGTATTAAAAACATTAACTGAAAATAACTTCACAACTGTTGGTACAGATCAGTTTATTGCTGATACTCGTTTAATGACTGTAAAAATTAAGAATGCAATTAACGGAATTAATCCTTTAGTTTCTGCTGACACAAACATAACTGATGCAGTAATTAAAATGACTGAATTCGGTTTCGGTTGTATTACTGTAGTTAATGCAGATGGTTCATTAAAAGGTGTTTTCACAGATGGTGATTTAAGAAGAATGATTACACAAGGTGGTAGAGATGTTCTTTCTAAAAAATTAGGTGATTTCGAATACAAAACGCCAATTTCCATTGAATCTGGATTACTTTTAAACGAAGCTGCTGGATTATTTAAGAAAACAAATGTTGATACTATCTTAGTTACTGAAGCTGGAAAACCGGTTGGTATGTTAGATATTCAAGATATGAAAGGAGAGTAATTTCTCTCTTAATAAAAACAAAAAAGAGGCTGTCTCAAAAGGGGCAGCCTTCTTAATTTTAAAAAGTGTTAGTTTATTGACAATAGTTAAGAAATTAGCATAAAAATGTTTAAAAACAAATGGGCGCCAAAGGCGCCACTATTTCTGCAAAGCGTGACCTTTGCAAAGTAAAAATTCTTGAAAAAAAATTGTAACTGAACGCACGTTTAGTATAATTCTTTTCTGTTACATTTTCTTCAGCTTTCTTTTCAGCAGTAACTGTTAAGGTATTGTTCTCAAAATTAATTTTGAAGTCTGCTTTATCAAAACCTAGTGCTGCAAAATCAATATTAAAACTTTTTTCTGTTTCGTGTATGATTACTGCTAAGTGTTTGTTATAAAATGAGCGTAAACTA
>CANJJP010000393.1 GCA_947474485.1 Bacteroidota bacterium
AAGTCAATAATTAAAATTGACCATCTTGGAATATTGTTTTTCCAGAAAAAACTTAAGAGCCTTGACATAAGGCTATAAAGATACTAGGAATTTTAGAAATCCAAGCCATCTTGGTTTCCACCACCGCCCATATTTCCACCTTTACGTTTTTTGAAAATAGACGAATCCATTTTACCAAACATAAACATTGCAGTAAACTTAAAGAAACGTGCTTCACGGCGGCGCATTAAGCTTTGGTCGTAAAAATCAGTATGGTAAATGGTTCCCATGCGCTTAGTATTAAATACATCACTTACACTCGCTGTAAGTATTATTTTACGCTTAATCATTTTATTAGCAGAGAAATCAACAAAATACATTGGTTTTGTATTTCCATTAACAACAACGCGAGGGGCTTCGTAGTTACCATTAAGTTGTAAAGTAAAATCTTTTGGTAATTTGTATGAGAATGTTGCCTTAGTATTCCAGGTGATTCCTTCTGTTGTAGTGCTACCGAATTGACTTGTACTTTTTAGTGAAATATATAATACATTCACATTAGCTGTAAGATCTAAATTCTTAATAATGGTCCATTTTAAATTATGTTCCCAACCGTAATTAAAACTACTTGCCCCGTTTGCAAAGGTATTAATCAACACTAAAGAATCATTTTCTTTTGGATAGATAACATTTGTGATTGGCGATTCGATGTATTTAAAATAGATAGAAGTTAGGTAATTACCTTTATCAAAAATTTTGTTGTAATTGGTTTCAGCAATATTTCTAAATTCAGGAGTTAATTGAGGATTACCAATACGATAGTTTTGCTTATCGGCAAACATTACAAATGGCATTAACTGGAAGAAGTTTGGTCGCTCAATTTTACGTGAGAAATTAATTTGCCACTCTTGGTTATTTTTAAACTTACGAGATAAATAAATTCCAGGAAAAATAGATTTTAAGATATTATCAGCTTTTGATGGGTAGCTGTAGGAAAATGATTCATTCTTATCTAATATTTTACCTGCATAGTATGATTGCTCAAAACGCAAACCTGCTTGGTAAGAAAACTTACCTATACGGTTAGTATAATTAACATATGCCCCGTTTACAATATCATCAATATGATAATTATTAGATAAAAAACTATCCCTAACTGCAAGGCCAAACAATGAATTTTGAGTTGTATTGCTTTGGTCAGATTGCTTGAAATTACTTCTAACTCCCCATTCTATTTTTACTGAATCATTTATAGGATTTGTATAATCCATTTGAAAAGTGAACATGTTTGCAATAGACTTGCCATCATTTGTTTGAAAACGAGGATATTCTGGCGAAACAGGAACATTGTTTACATAATCATGAAAATCATAGCGATAATTGTTTTTACTATTTGTGAAATTACCTGAAAGATCCATCGAAAATTCCTTACCTGGCTTTGGGTATGTTCTTTTGTAGATAATTTGAGAATTATAATTTGAGAAACCTGCATTTGATAAATTATTTTGTGAACCATTCATCATTAGTTGATTTCCACCATTTAGAATTTCATACAATTGATCATCAATTGTTCTGAATTTTCCCATCATCCCCATTTGAGCAAAGGAAATAGAATTCCTATTGTTGATTTGATAATCAATTCCTAAACGCCCCATTTGATGCAACATTTGGTTACGAGATTCATTCTCTTGATTATAATAATTTACAATATTATGAGTTGAATTTAAATTTGCTCTATCTGTATAACCTTTTGTGAGGTTTGTTTGAGTCATATAGTTATACATTAAAGAAAAATTCCAAGCTTTTTCCTTTATGTTCAAATTCGCCATTCCATTGTAACGATCGGTATTCCCAATGCCACCCATAATTACGCCATTATAACCTGGTTTAGAATTTTTCTTCATTACAATATTTAAAATACCACCCGAAGAAGCTGCTTCAAATTTTACACTTGGATTTGTAATAACCTCAATTCGCTCTATCATATCAGCAGGAATTTGCTGAAGCGTTAATTGCGTTGGTCTTCCATCAATATAAATTTGCGGACTTGCATTACGCATAGTTGCATTTCCATCAGCATCAACGTTTACACCTGGGACATTTTTCATTGCATCTAAAGCTGTTCCACCTCTAACCGATAAATCATTAGCTACATTATAAACTCGTTTATCGATACTTAAGCTAACTTGCCCCTTATCTGCAGTAACAGTTGCTTCTTGTAATAATGTTTCATCAGGTTCTAAAGCTAAATCGCCCAAATCTTGCTCCAACTTACTGAAGTTAATGAACATTTTTTTCTCAATTGTTTTGTATCCTAAAAACTGAACACGAAATTTAAAACCACCCATTGGAAGGTTATCCAACATAAAGTCGCCATTTTCCTTAGTTAAAACACCACCAACGGCACTGTCTTTACTAATCATAAATAGTGCAACCGAAGCAAACTCAACTGGCTTTTTTGTTTTCCCATCAATAATTTTACCATACACCTTTGCAATGTTTGGCATTTTTTGGCCTGCCATACTGCTTGGCATTTGAGCAAATGAACTTATTGAAAATGCTATAAAAGTTAAAGCAATATATATTCGTAAAAATGGTTTCATGCGGGATTTTAAATTTCGGTAAAAGTAGGGAAAACAATTGTTAACAAGCGTTAAATGTATATAAATGGCTTTAAGAATCGTCGAAAGGTGAATATTAAACGACATTCGATGTTTTGAAAAAATCAGATGCACTTAAAATAATCAAATGGCTCAAGGCAATCATTACATTGGTAAAGGGCTTTGCAGGCTGTGCTACCAAACTGGCTAATGATTTTTGTGTTTGTAGACGCACATCTTGGGCATTTTACAATACGTTCCTTTCCTAATAATACTGCCTTATCTATAGAAGAATGCTCAGGAGGGGCAATACCATATTTATTAAGTTTTTCTTTTGCTTCTTCAGTAATCCAATCGGTTGTCCAAGGTGGATTAAAAATGGTTCTGATTTTAACTTCTTTATATCCTTTTTCAGAAAGCTTTTTCTTAATATCATCCTCCATTTGCTTCATAGCGGGGCAACCTGAGTAGGTTGGTGTTATGGTAACTTCGATTGATTCTTCAAGAGCATTTATTTCTCGAATAACACCTAACTCAACAATATCTATCACCGGAATTTCCGGATCGGGGATTTCATGAAGAAAGCC
>CANJJP010000394.1 GCA_947474485.1 Bacteroidota bacterium
CCACTTGCTCTTTTATCTGTGCGCTCGCGGTAAAAAACTTTAAAAACATTTCCTATAGTATCTGCTTTGCTAATGTTTCCTTCGCGTTCCCAAAAAGCATAACTATTTGCGAGCACCGAATCTTTTGATTTGTAATTAAATTGATTTTGTTCTAACTCATCAATGTAACCAAAAGCAACTTTCTTAAAAACATATTTTGCATTTGTTTTGTGACGATAGAATTGTGTATTGGTATTTGTGAATTTATCTTTTGATTGCAAGTATGATTGATTAAACTGAATGCTTAAAGGGCCAACTAAATAACTATTCATTAATTGATGGCGAAAGCCTTCATAGTTTCCTTCTTCAATAAAAGCATTTCCAGTATAAATACTTTTCATCTTTCCCTTTAAATCAAAACCAATTTGAGCACCTGCAATGTGTTGAATATTTTTAACGGAGTCGTTTCTTCTGTTCCAATCACGCGTAAATTCGATGGCTCTAAAACGTTCTATTTGCGAAAAATGTTTGTCTATTACTTCGTAAGAAGCGTTTGTAATGATGTATGATTTTGTTTGTGAGCTATCTGTTTTTAGGACTTGAATTTTTTTGTCGAAATTAATTTTCCCGCCTAATCCTTTGTCATCTTTGCTATTTGCAGATGAAAAAGTGTTAATGTCATTTTTGGTAAGCGCTCCTTCCCAAGTTATTGCCCCGTTCTTTTTTAATTTGTATGCACCAGTGGTTACATACATTTGTTTTTGTTTGGGTGTAACAATAATTACAATAGGTTCATAATTTCCTTGTTTGGCGCCTGAAACGGGCTCTGTCCATTGATACACTTTTCCATTGGCCAAACTTTGTATTTGTTTGTAATTTCCATTTCCTTCACCAACATAACTAAAGCGCACACGATATGCAGTGTCGGGCGAGGTCGAATATTTATATATGTTGTAAGTTCCGCTAGTGGCAATGGTATCCATTTTATCATAAAACACTTCGGTAGTATTAAAGTCGGAAACACTTGCCCCATCTGTAATTGCCAAGCTTAAGGTATCACCAATGTTTCTTAAAAGTAATTTTTCTGTCGCACTTAATTCTTGCTGAAAAGGTTTGTTTTTATTGTCTTGTTCGCTAAACAAATGAAAACCTAAATCTAGTTTATTGGATTTGTATTCTTCTCCAACATAATATAACGAACGATTGTAATTTCTTTCCGAATATTGAAACTCAACAGTTATTCGTTTATCTTTTGTGATAATTTGTTTTGCTGTAAATGTAATTTCCGATGTGTTATAATCAATTACATATTCATTTTCTTGCCCCCTCTCCACCAGTTTTCCATCAATATATACTTTTTCTGTTCCCGATAAAACAATAATAAATAATTCGTTATCTGCTCCTCGTAATCGATATGGACCTTGATTATTTTCGATTCCAATAATAGTATTGCGTGCAAACTTTCCTCTCGAAATTGCCCCAGATACTTTGGTGCTAAGTTTAGAAGTTTTTATAGCATTGGAATCTAAGGTGAAATTGTTTTCGAAATATAAACCTTGTGTTCGTTTATAGTAATTCATAAAATAACTTTTTGGTCGGCTCAACTGAAAATCGCCCATAATAAGTTTATTATTTTCGTCGTTTAGCTGAATAAAAACTTTGTCAAACTCTTGCAGTTGTTGAGTATTTCCGTCAGGTTGAATAGGAATATTATTATCAGTTGCAGCTAAAACTAAATTTATATCATTGCTTAATTTACCCGCTACTTGTAAATTCATATTTGAATTCACTACCACGTCTTGGTTGTTCCCAAAACTAATTCCTCGAGATATGCTTCCGTTTTTGCTTAAGCCATCATTTTGAAAAATAGGTGTAATTGGATTAATAGCATTGTAATTAATGATAAATGGATTTTGCCCTAAACTTTGATCTCGATTAAGCATTGCGATGTCTTTATTGTAATGCTCTTTATTAAAATTAATAGGATATACTTTATAAGATATTCGAACGCTATCGCTAGTGTTTTTTAAAATCAGAAAATTCTTTTTTGTATTTAGAATATACTCCTTGTTGGATATTAATTTGTTGCCACTTGTAATGATTAAACTCCCGTCAACAATACTTAGGGAGTCTAAAAAAATAGTGTCACTACTTGCTTTTAAAAATAAAGTACGTTGCGAGCCTGTTTGAGCTTTAACTTGTATTACTACAATAAATAAGAATAGTATGGCTTTTATATACTTTAACACTTAATTGGGATAACGCAATTTAAAAATACAAAATTGTGTAAATTATATGTAATAATAGGCAATTTGCGAATTCTGTTTAAATTTGGAAAAATAAAATTAGCATGCGTAGAATTATTACATATAACGTTAATGGTATAAGAGCCGCAATGGGAAAGGGACTTATTGATTGGATGAAAACTACCGACCCAGATATTTTATGCGTTCAAGAAATAAAGGCAAGTCCTGAACAAGTTGGTGTGTTTGAGTTTGAGGAGATGGGTTACCATCACTTTTGGTATCCTGCACAAAAAAAAGGATATAGTGGAGTAGCTATTTTTAGCAAACAAAAGCCGGATAATGTTGTTTATGGTTGTGGTATAAAGGAATACGACGATGAGGGTAGGTTTATTCGTGCAGATTATGGCGATATTTCAGTGATAAGTGTTTATCACCCAAGTGGTAGTAGCGGAGATGACAGGCAAGTATTTAAAATGAAATGGTTAGTTGATTTTGCAAATTATATTGAAGAATTAAGAAAAGAACGACCAAAATTGATTATTTCGGGCGATTACAATATTTGTCACAAAGCAATTGATATTCACAACCCAAAATCCAATGCAAATACCTCTGGTTTTTTACCCGAAGAGCGTGAGTGGTTTGACAAATTTGTAGATTTGGGATACATCGATACCTTCCGCTTTTTTAATCAAGAACCGCATCAATACTCTTGGTGGAGTTACCGTGCTGGATCTAGGGGCAAAAATTTGGGATGGCGTATAGATTACAATATGGTTACCCAAAATTTAGAGAAAAATCTCAAGCGTTCGGTTATTTTGAATCAAGCAATGCATTCCGATCATTGCCCTGTTATGTTAGAAGTTGATTTTTAAGCAGTTAATATTTAACTTTGATGTAATAAATACTAGCTTCTTTGCAGAATTCACTTATATTTGTCTTAG
>CANJJP010000395.1 GCA_947474485.1 Bacteroidota bacterium
AGTTAATATTAAAGGAACTAAAACAACAGTTGTTTCCAATAATTCTGGGCTTTATTTATTCTCTATTCCTGAAGAATTAAAAACGAAGGATCTTTACTTACAAATTGCGTATCAAGGTTATGAGAAAAAAGATGTTTTCATTCCAAAAGAAATGATTCCTTCATCAAGCTACAAGATGCAAGAAAGTCTAAAAAAAATAAACAAAAAATAACCCACTGAATTTGTGACTCAAGATAAGGTAATAAAAATTGAAGCTTGTTTTTCTCCCGCACTCTACCCTATTTACGAAGATAAAGAAAGCATTGTTGTAATTATTGATGTATTACGTGCTACATCTGCTATTTGCGTTGCATTTCATAATGGTGCAGAAAGAATGATTCCTGTTGCAACAGTTGAAGAAGCACTATCCTACAAACAACAAGGATTTTTAGCTGGTGCAGAAAGAGATGCCGTTAAAATAGAAGGGTTTGACTTTGGTAATTCACCCTACGATTATATGGGTGAACATGTAAACAGGCAAACTATCGCACTTACGACTACAAACGGAACACAAGCTATTGAAGCCGCTCGTAATGCATACAAAGTTGTAATTGGCTCTTTTTTAAATATTGATGTACTTTGTGATTGGTTAGTGAAACAAGATCGAAATATTTTATTACTTTGCTCAGGTTGGAAAAACAGATTTAATTTAGAAGACTCCTTATATGCAGGTGCTGTAACACACGAAATAATTAAACGTACACAAGATGTAAAATTAGGCGATGGCTGTCTTGCCTTACAATACTTATATGAAATGGCCAAAGATGATCCAATGAAATTCTTAAGCCACGCATCACATAAAGAACGTATGGTGAAGTTGAATTTAAAGAAAGATATTCGTTATTGCCTTGTTCCCAATACTGCCCCTGTAATACCTATACTTGAAGGTAAATACCTCGTTAAGCTGGCCATATAATTTGGAGATTTGAAAATTGGCATTATTATACAATTTTATTACTTTCAAATTTTCAAATTAATACATTTTCAAATTCACCAATGGAGCCGTTAAAAGAAATGTTTAATAAAAATTTCTTCGTGCATTTAGCTGAGGAAATAAATAAAACCTACCCCGCATTCGAAACAAAAAAATTCATGAAAGATGTTACTTCCAATTTAGAAGAACTCTCTTTGAACCAACGTATGCGCAAGGCTTCGGAAACAATGCATGTGTATTTGCCAAGTGATTATAAAAAAACAATTACAATACTTCGTGATACAATTCCAACAGTACAAAGAGGATACGTGAGTTTATTGTTTCCAGATTATGTTGGTGTTTATGGAAGAAATGACATTCAAACATCTTTAGAAGCATTAAAATATTTTACCTCTTTTGGTTCATCTGAATTTGCTATTCGCGAATTTTTAAAATTAGATTTTTATAAAACATTATCTGTAATGAAAAAATGGGCAAATGATAAAGACCATCATGTAAGAAGATTATCCTCAGAAGGTTCTCGCCCGAGGCTTCCTTGGTCGTTTAAATTAGATGAACCAATAAAAAACCCTTATGCAACAAAAGAAATTTTAGAAGCATTAAAAGAAGATGATGAATTGTATGTGAGAAAATCAGTTGCCAATCATTTAAACGATATTTCGAAAGATAATCCTGATGCAATGCTTAAAATTGTAAAAGGCTGGGGAACTAATAACAAACATACTTCTTGGATAATTAAACATGCAGCTAGAAGCCTTATTAAAAAAGGGAATCAGCAAATACTTTCAGTTTTCGAATTTGAGAAAGACCCAAAAGTAAGCGTGTCAAATTTTTCGCTTTCAAAGAAAAAAATAAAACTAGGTGAACGACTAAAATTCAATTTCGAATTAGCATCTAATAAAAACAAAGAACAGAATTTAGTAGTTGATTATGCGATTCACTACAAAAAACTATCGGGCGAATTAGCACCTAAGATTTTTAAGTTAAAAGAAATAAAGCTTCAAAAAAACGAAAAGTTGATTATTACCAAAGAACAACTTTTTAAAGACTTCACAACGCGCAAACACAATGCAGGCTTGCATAAAATCGAAATCCTAATTAATGGGGAATCATACTGGATTCAGGAATTTCAAATACTTGCATAAAATAATTGTTTTATTATCTTTGTTATAGATGAATTTAGTAAACCAAATAACTTTTCGAAAATTTAAAGAAATAGTAGTTTTTCTACTATTGGTACTTTGCACAAATTCATCTTATGCTCAATCTCTTAAAACATTACTAAAACAAGGTGAAGAAGCAATGGCTGATAAAGATTATTTCTCTGCTTCACAAGTATACAACCGTATTATTCTTATCGATTCGGCCAACATCGATTTCCAATATAAATATGCAGAGGCAAGCAGGCTAAACTCAGACTTAGATATTGCAGAGTACTGGTATCAAAAAGTATTTAAGAAAGACAATGCAAAACTCTATCCTGAAACTACGTATTGGCTTGCTACCATTTTAAAAAGTAAAGGCAAATATAAAGATGCTAAAAAACTTTACACGAAATTTAGTAGCAAAAACAAATCGAGTAAAGATAAAGCAAGAAAACAACTAGCAGTAAAAGCTAAAAACGAAGTAGAAGCTTGCGACCTTGCTCAAATTTTAATTAAAAACCCTGTTGATGCTAAAATAGAACACCTTGACAGCATGATTAACAGTAAGGTTTCTGAGTATGCCCCGTTTGAGTGGGACAGCACTTTGTATTTTTCATCCTTACGTTTTAGTAATGATAAAGACTCGAAGAACAAAATAAATTTTAATAAACTTTATACGTCCAAACAAAAAGGTGAACTGTTTAAAAAAGCACAAGAATTAGATTCTTTATATAATAAAAACGGAATTCACAACGCCAATACCTGTTTCAACCACACATTTACTAAAGTATTTATTACACGTTGCAGTCAAAAAAACGCAAGTATTTTTCAGTGCGAAATACTTGAATCGAAATGGGAAAATAATAAATGGACAGATTTCAAAAAATTACCTCCACAAATAAATGCTTTAGGAACAAACAATACGCAGCCTAATTTTGGCTTATTAGACAGCACTGAATATTTGTTTTTCTCATCTGACAGAAATGGCGGCGAAGGGGGGCAAGATATTTGGTATTGCAAAATAAATAAAGACGGTACCTACGGA
>CANJJP010000396.1 GCA_947474485.1 Bacteroidota bacterium
GGTGATACTTGCACTTAAGCCTGAAGCTGGTTGTGTGATTGTTACACTTGCTGTTGTAGAACATCCGTTGGCATCCGTTACAGTTACTGAGTAATTTCCGGCTGCTAGGTTGGTCAGATCTTCACTTGAAGATGTAAACCCACTTGGACCTGTCCAGCTGTAGGTATAACCAAATCCACCTGAAACGGTGAGATTAATAGATCCGTTGTTACCTCCAAAGCAACTTACATTCGTAGAAGTGAAGGTATTGGTCAAATTGATAATCGTAACTAACGAAACACTCGTAGTGATATCATTACAACCATTACCTGCTGCAGAGACCACGCAGTAGTAGTAGAAATTTCCGGTTGATCCAGTTGGAACCGAATAGGAGGCTGAAGTAGCTGCTGAGATTGGTGTTCCACCCGTATTGGAATTGGTTGTATTAGAATACCACTGATAAGATAAAGATGGAGTGCCACCTGAGGCAATCGTTGACAATGTGAGAGGAGAGTTTATACAAACAGATGAACTTGCCGCAGGTTGAGTACTAACGGTAGGATCTGCAACAACAGTTAAAGTTGAAGTACTAGATGTAGCAGTTCCACACCCATTACCCGCAGAAGAAATCCGGCATCGATATTCATAATTGCCAGTTGATGTAATACCTGAAATTGTAATTGCATTGGATGTTGAGCCTGTATATGAAGCACCTAAAGGAGTTCCATTTACAGCATTTACCCAGTTACCCAAGGTATTCTTATACTCCCAATCGTAAGACAATGAAGGTGTGCCACCAGATGCAACTAATGAGAAAGTAGCAGAACCGCCCGAACAAATAGATTGGTTAGCAAGGGCCTGAGTTGATACAAATGGATCTGCAATAACATTAACTGTGATTGTGTTTGTATTTACAATATCACAACCAACTCCGGGTGAAGAAATTTGACAACGGTATTGGTAAGATCCTGCAACAGAAATTCCTGAACAAGACAATCCCGTTGAAGTAGATCCGGTATAAGTTGCTCCTGCTGGAGTAGAATTGACAACGTTAACCCATGTTGTACCATTGAAATATTGCCATTGATAAGCTAAAGGCGAAACTCCATCAGATGCATTAGTGGATAAAGAGAAATTTCCTCCTACACAAATATCACTTGGTGAGGTAGGCTGAGTGGTTACAACAGGATCAGCAACAACAATAACCGAAACAACAGAAGATGTAGCATTAGCACATCCAATTCCAGAAACAGAGTTGGAAACAATACAATAGTAATAAGTTGTTCCTATTGAAGAAGTAGCAGGGGTAAATGAGGCATTTGTTGCCCCAGAAATTAATGTTCCGCCAGAAGTGCTATTTGCAGAATTCGAGTACCATTGGTAATTGTATGATCCCGAACCACCGGAAGAGCTTACAACCAATGCATTTGCAATACCACCATTACAAAGAGTTTGGGCTGCTAATGGCTGCGAAGAAATAGTTATTTGTGGGTTAATAGTTACAGAAACAACTGATGAGTTAACACTTCCACAACCACTTCCAGAGGCAGAAACAATGCAATAATAATAGATTGTACCAGTTGAACTTGTTGGTGGTGAATAAGAACTAGAGGTTGCACCAGAAATTATTGTTCCTGAAGTATTATTTACGGTATTGCTATACCACTGATAAGAAAGTGATGGCGTACCCCCAGAGGCGGACACAGTTAAAACTTGAGGAGAACCATTTAAACATAAAGTTTGTGATGATAAAGGGTTTGCAGATATGGACGGATCTGGGACAACCACAACTGAAACAATTGATGAATTGATCGTTGCACATCCACTTCCGCCTGCGCTTATTTGACAAAAATAATAGGTAGTACCAGCAGAAACCGTTGAAGGCGTATAAGTTGCACTTGTAGCTAAACTAATTGGTGAAGCTCCTGATACCGAATTTATTGAATTTGAATACCATTGATAAGTCAACGAAGGTGTTCCGCCTGATGCAATAACAGATAAATTTGAAGGTGTTCCTCCCACACAAACAGTTTGGGTACTTAATGGTTGACTAGATACAAATGGATCAGGTACAACCGTTACTTGTCTGCAACCTGCCCAAACAGAAACACCACAATCAGGAGTTCCAGATGGATCTACCATTACAGCATAAGTTCTTGTAATTGTTAGACCTGCAGGTGGATCGTAAGAATTAGATGTAGCTCCTAAGATTGATGTCCAACCTAAATTATTTGTACCTGTTGGGCAGGTATTGGTTCCGTCTTTGTAATACCACTGATAATTGAATACTGAAGATGCACCTGAAGGAAGAGTCGTGAAATTAATCGAAGAAGGATCGCCACCATCACAAATTGTTTCTGCAGTGCTATTTACAACACCATTTGAAACTGCCGGAAGAATTGTAACTGCGACAGCATCTGAAGAACTTCCACCTACAGAACTAATTTGCCCAGTAAATGTTCCTGTAGTGTTGACAGTAATATTTTGACTCGTCGTATTTGGAGTAATTGTTCCAGGACCAGACCAAGAATAGGATATTGATGGGGTACCTGTAATCTGAATATCATCTATATAAAAAGGTGGCTGAGTTCCAGCACTACCATCATTTCGCCATTCATAATGAATGTAAAAAGAAGAATTATTTAAGCCAACTGGTAATGTTAAATTTTGATTCGTTAAACTAGAGGTTAAATAATAAGAACCTGAATTTGCGTAACCGCCGGTTGTAAACCACGTTACGGTAACACCATCTGTAGAGTAGCCCACTCTGCCATAATCCCAATTTGTTTCACCATAGCATTTCCATTTAAATGAAAGTTGAAGATTGGTATAATTAGAAGAATTAATCTGTGGAGTTCTTGCTTGAATCGTTGCAGTATTTGATAATCCGTAATTATACCACCAAGAACCGTCTGTATACCTTCCCATTACAGCCAAGGAACGAGCACCTGATAATGGCGTGTAAGAACCTGTTCCGCCTGAAGAAACAGACCATCTATTACCAATTCCAGCAGCATTATTACCCGTTGGTACATCAATGCCCAATTGCCAGTTGGTTAAAATACCAGTTCCATCAAAATTGCTTACATATTCAAAATCTTCGAAAAAGAGCCTTGTATCAATGGTTCCATCAGTAGTTGACGAAAGATTTACTGTATTTCCATTACATACTGTTTGATCTA
>CANJJP010000397.1 GCA_947474485.1 Bacteroidota bacterium
ATACCAATTTTCGAATTGTCTTTAATTAGCTCTGTACATTTATTTGCCCCGTCGCCAAACAAAACAATGTTGCCTTTGCTACATAACTCTTCTAAACTTTCGTTCGTAATAATTAACGCATTCGTACTTGCAAGTTCTTCTAACAGCTGATTGTACAGTGCGGTGTAAACTTCCATTCTTCTAGCATCTAACATAGGACACAAAATGATTTCCTTATCCTGAATCTGTTTTTTTGCCCCAACACATAAATTCAACAAAGTATTCATGCTAATCAACGGAATGTTTAAGGCATAAGCAATTCCTTTTGCTGCGCTCACTCCAATGCGCAGGCCAGTATAACTTCCAGGGCCTTTACCAACAGCAACGGCATCAATATCTTTACGGCTTAATCCCGATTCTTTTATAACTTCATCAATAAACACGTGCAAATTTTCGGCGTGCGTGTAACCTGCATTCTCTTCTTTGTGCACAATGAGTCCGTTTTCGTTGCCAAAAGCAACAGAACAAACGGTGGTTGAGGTTTCTATACAAAGTATGCTCGGCATGCGTCAAAGGTACAATTTTTGTCTTCACTTTTTTTACCATTTCCATTCGTTTAATATTCATACAAAGCTGCCGTTTTTGCTTATATTTGTATATCGTAACATTCTACTATGCGTAAACTTAAAATATTTGTTGTAACTGTATCACTAGCCCTTACTGGTTTTGTTGGAGCATCTTTTACCGAAGATTATTTCGAAGTATCTAAAAACCTCGACATTTTCGCTTCTCTTTTTAGAGAATTAAACATCTATTATGTGGATGAAACAAAACCGGGGCAATTAATGAAAACAGGTATCGACGCCATGTTGGAGTCATTAGATCCCTACACAGTATATTATCCCGAATCAGATATTGAAGAATATAAATTTATGACAACGGGGCAATATGGTGGAATTGGCGCCTCTGTTCGTGAAATAGGAGATAAAATAGTTGTCACCGAATTATACGAAGGTTCTCCAGCTCAAAAGGGTGGATTATTAGCGGGCGATGTAATAGTTTCTGTAAATGGTGTTAAGTTAGACGAGAAAAATTATGGAGACATTAGTAAGTTTTTAAAAGGTCAACCTGGTTCAGCTATTAAGTTGCTTGTTCAGCATTACGGTGACAGTAAAACCAGCGAATTATCTTTAATCCGTCAGGAAATAAAAATGAAAGACGTTCCTTATTTTGGAATGTTGAATAATGAAGTTGGTTACATTAAACTTACTGGTTTCACGCAAGATGCAGCCAAAGAAGTGAAAGAAGCATTACTGAATTTAAAGAATGAAAAAAAATGCAAATCATTAGTGTTAGATTTACGTGGTAACCCGGGAGGCTTGTTGCAACAAGCGGTTGATATCGTTAACTTGTTTGTTGATAAAGGACAAATTGTTTCAACAACTAAAGGAAAAATAAAGGAATGGGATAATACTTTTAAGGCTGTAAACAACCCTGTTGATTTAACTATGCCACTTGTTGTTTTAGTTGATAGAGGTTCAGCTTCTGCATCAGAAGTTGTTTCTGGAGCTTTGCAAGATTTAGATAGAGCAGTTGTTGTAGGTGAGCGTACATATGGTAAAGGATTGGTTCAACAAACAAGAAATCTTAATTACAATTCAGCTTTAAAAGTTACGGTTGCTAAATATTACATTCCAAGTGGAAGATGTATTCAAGCATTGGATTACTCAAACAAAACAGAAGACGGGGCAGTATTAAAAGTTCCTGATTCGTTAGTAACAGCTTTTAAAACAAAAGGTGGGCGTATTGTTTACGACGGGGCAGGTGTTATGCCAGATATAAAAGTGAGTTCAGGAAATTTGAGCCATATTGCTTATGCTTTATTGGTTAAAAATCACATTTTCGAATACGCTAATTTGTATTTGATGAAAAACAAAAATGTAAAAATAACAGCGAAAGAATTTCAGTTAACAGATAAGGAATACGAAGACTTTGTTGCTTACGCGAAACAAACAGATTACACTTATACAACAGAAGGAGAGAAGGAATTAGAAAGTTTTAAAAAGAATGCGGAAGAGGACAAACAATTGGAAGATGTAAAAAAAGAATACGATGCCTTGCTCGCGAAATTAGCTGAAAGTAAGAAAGATGATTTCCAAAAATTTAAGTTGGAGATTAAACGTTTGTTAGAAACAGAAATTGTTTCTCGTACGTATTACGAAGCTGGACGTCTTGAAGCAAGCTTGAAGTACGACACTGAATTACTAGAAGCGCAAAAGGTGGCTGCAGATGAAACAAAAATGAAAACAATTCTTTCTACAATCGAAAAACCAACAAAACCATTTAACTCAAACAAGAAATTTTAAAATGGTAGGTCTGTTTTTTGGATCTTTTAATCCAATACATATCGGGCACATGGCCTTGGCAAATTACTTTGTTGAGTACACCGACTTAAAAGAAGTTTGGTTTGTTGTTTCTCCTCATAATCCGCTTAAAGAAAAAGATACTTTATTGCATCATCGTCAGCGCATGCAAATGGTGAATTTGGCAATTGGTGATAATGCAAAATTAAAAGCAAGCGATATCGAATTTAATTTGCCCCAACCTTCCTACACAATAAATACATTAGCTCATTTAAAGGAAAAGTATCCCCGTAAAAAATTTGCTTTAATTATGGGCGTAGATAATTTAAAAACTTTTCACAAGTGGAAAAACTACGAGGAAATTTTAAAACGTTATCCTATTTATGTTTATCCACGTCCTGGTTATGATGGCGGAGATTTGCTAATTCATCCAAACGTAAAAATGACCGAAGCACCTGTGTTAGAAATTTCTTCTTCATTTATTCGTAAAGCAATTAAAGAAGGTAAATCACCCGAATATTTTATGAATCCTGCAGTTTGGGCTTACGTAAAAGAAATGCATTTTTATGAAAAGTAAATTTTGTTAATCCAACATTTTTACGAAAACAACATATATAAGAAAATCATGAATTGAAATGCGCGCAGGCCTTGGCAAAATGCTTAGCCTGTGCGGGGTGAACAGTCGGTTCATAGAAAAACTTAATTGGAGATTTATCCAACGATTTAGTTTTTGTTAGTCGCAACTGCGAGGCGGGCGGGTTTCGTCTTGCCTTGGCGCTTTCTTTGGTTCTTTCTTTGAGGCTAAGTCAAAGAAA
>CANJJP010000398.1 GCA_947474485.1 Bacteroidota bacterium
CATAATGAACTGCATTAGTTGATGTAGTAGCTGATAATTGAACAGAGTTTGTATTACAAGAAATAGTATCATTTGCTGTTGCAGTAATTGTTGGCACACCTGTACTTGCAGTAACAGTAAGTGTTCCTGCAACAGTACAACCATTACTTTGATCAACAACTAACAAAGTATATGTTCCTGAAGAAGATACATTTGTTAAGGAAGAAGTTGGAGATGTTCCAGCAGGTGAACCAGCCGTAGGGCCAGTCCAAACATATCCTACAGACCCACCCGCATTTGAGTTTCCTGTACCGCTAATTGTAACAGTATTTGCTGCACAAGTGATAGATTGGTTATTACCCATAGATACTGAAGGAATGGTAGTATTTGTAGTTACAGTTCCTGTTGAAGTATTTGTACATCCATTTAATGCATTTAATGCTGTAACCGTATATGTTCCAGCAGCAGTAACAACTGTACTATTTGACAATGGAGTTGTTCCAGCAGGGCTTCCAATTGAAGGGCCAGTCCAAGCATATGTTATACCATTAACCGAAGCTGTACTTAATGTTACTGTAGTTGTAGTACAACTAATTATTCCACTAGAAACTGGTGAAATAACTGGCACAGTTGTATTTGTTGCAACGGCAAAACTATTTACACTTGTACAACCATTTGAACCGTCAGTAACAGTAATAGTGTATGTTCCAGGAGCATTAACTGTTGCGTTTGTAGTTGAGCTAACAACATTACCTACCGTTGGACCAGTCCACTGGAAACCCACGTTAGCTGTTGAAGAACTACTTGTTAAGTTTACTGAAGTAATTAAGCAAGTTAATGTATCATTATCTCCAGAAAATGTAAGTTGAGGAGATCCACTAGGAGGATTAACAAGAACGGTTGTTGTATTAGTACAAACTCCAGATGTAACAGTTAACGTATAAGTACCTGCTCCACCAACTGTTGGAGTAGCAGTATTCCCTCCACTCACAATAGATGGACCAGCCCATGAATAAGATGGGCTCGCCGCAGTTGATGATCCAGATAATGAAATTGTAGAAGGAACACATGTTAAATTTACAGGAGTAGTTGCGTTTGCATCAGGCCCAGCACTAACAGTTACACTTATTTGAACCCGTGGACTTTCACAACCACTTGGAGTTTGTGAAACAAAATAGTTTGTTGTACCAACGGTTGAAGTTGAAGGGGTTGGTGCTGTAGCAGAACCTACTCCACCTGTTGCTGCTGTGTACCATAAAAGATTTGTACCAGTTGCAGTTAAAGCGGTTGCGGTTTGTCCTTGGCAATAGTTAACATTAGCAACGGTTGGACTCGCTGCTGGAGGTCCAACAGTAATATTTGCAACCTCTGTTGCTTGACAACCAGTTGCATCAATACCATTTAAAATAGCAACGTATGAACCTTGATTTGCATAAGTAACAGAATGAGGGCCAACACCTGTTGCACTTACAGGAGAGCCTCCATTTAAGAAATTCCAAGTTAAACCACCTGAAACATTTGTACTTGATGTGCCATCAAAACTTACTGAACCACCTGCACAAATAGTAGTTGAAGAGGTTGAGATATTAGGATTAGGTCCTTGAAAAGTTCCTGTTCCACCAAAATTCATTGTAAAACCAGTGTTTGCACTAAAATTATTTACTATAATTGCGTAAGAAGTTCCGGCAACCATATTAATATATTGGCAATAGGAATTTTCTCCAAAATCACAACCTGGGTCTTCGGTTAAATCAGTATCTGTTAAACTCAAACCAGTAGACCCATTTGCATTTAAGCAAGCAGAAGTATTACATCTTAAAATTGAACGGGTGCCACACACATTGGGTGCAGATAATTGATAAACGATATAATCAATGTCATCAGTAGGATTAATTGGAGTTAGGTCTAAGGTTAACGTACCAGATGTACCGCATGTCCAATAAAACCATGAAGAATTCCCTTCATCAGCACCAAAAACATCTTCCATACAAGATGAAGACTCAGGTTCATCATTATTTAAACCACCACCGGTTAAAGAACCAACAGAAACAGGATTTTGATTACACAAAAAAGCTGCCCCACCACAATCAGCGCCAGGGTTAGCCGAAGGAGTATAATTATTTACGCATAATTCAAAAGTACCCTCTTGAGTGCCAGTCGTACTAACACGAATATAATAAACCGTTCCAGGGGTTAAACCACCTTCATATAATTGTGCAACACCCGATCCAGTTGCAGCCTGAACACATCCCAACTCATTAATTGTTCCACCACAGTTACCATTATATATTGCAATACGAGGACGAACCATTGTTCCACCCGCGCCAGAACCACCAATAGAAATTAAAGCATCTGTTCCTGTTGCAGTAAATTGAAACCAAACATCCTCAGTTGCTGTTGCTCCCCAACAAGTTGCTAAACCAAATCCACTTGCAGTTGAACCAACATTGGTAAATGCACCTGGGCCCGAGCAATAATTTATTACGTTAGTTAATTGTGCAGCAGTTGAGCAATCATCGCCTTGAGCTGAAAGTTTTGTGCTTCCTACTAAACATATCAAAGCAAAAATTAAATTGTAAATTTTTTTCATGTAGCATTTTGTTTAAAGCACCAAGTTACAACAAAAAAATCAGACAAACATTGCTAATGAACAGAAATTTTAGTCTCAAAAATTGATGAATTTCAGATAGATACAAGAAAACCAAGCAAATTGATAGAATTAGTCGAAAGAACTGTTTCTATCGTCGAAGTTTTAACTACAAATGTATATTTTGAGTAATTTAGGCGCCTTAAAACTATAAACAATGCGTAAAACAATAATCTATTTATTTTTAGTTGCCTTTACACTAAGATTCGCTCCTGTTAAGGCCGACGAAGGCATGTGGCTCCCAATGCTGCTTGGAGAACAAGTTTACAAGGACATGGTAAAAAAAGGCTTAAAGCTCACAAAAGATCAATTATACAACATCAACAAACCATCTATTAAAGATGCTATTGTTATTTTTGGTGGAGGTTGTACTGGTGAAATAGTTAGTAAAGAAGGTTTAATTTTTACCAATCACCATTGCGGTTATGATGCAATTGCAACCGCAAGCAGTGTTGAACATAATTATTTAAAAGACGGTTTTTGGGCAAAAAACAAAGGCGAAGAAATTCCATCAAAAGGATTAAGCG
>CANJJP010000399.1 GCA_947474485.1 Bacteroidota bacterium
ACATCTTAAATCATAAGGATGATTACTATGCTAATTTAGCTGGTGTAACAACTCGAAATGCATGGAAGCCTTGGTTGAATTATATGCTAACTGCAGTTGAAATAACGGCTAAGGAAACAAATCAAACAATTGATGAGATCTTAAGCCAGATGCAAGCTACTCATCAATATGCAAAAGGAAAATTAAAGTGGTATAGCTTAGAACTTAATCAGCTTTTATTTTCGCAACCTTATATTAAACCTAGAAAAATTGGTGAATTACTAGAAGTTAGAAGTAGAACTACACTTACAAAATATATGCATGAATTAACTGATTTTGGAATTGTATCACCACATCAAGAAGGGAAAGAAGTTTTCTATATTAATAACGATCTTATTCGCATATTGAAATCATAAGATTATTTGAAAGAAAAAATCGCAAATCCACAATAAGTTGCGAATTTGCGATTGGTGGACAGGAGAGATTCGAACCCTCTACGCTTTCCATTTATTTTCATCTTTCTCCGCTTCACGCCAGCTTTATTTATAATAGTTAACCTTTTGTTTTATCACAGCTTCGACTCCTCGGTCACATCACCAAAATTAGAACTGCTTAAAACTAAGTACAAGATATAAAATTTTAAATAATCTATAGCTTTACTACTCTAATTTCACTCAAGCTTGTTAATCATTCCAATTTCTCCTAACAAAAAACCCCAAGCTTTCGCTTGGGGTTTTTAATTTATTAAGTATTGTCAGCCTGAGGCTCTGGAAGGCTACTCAACATCAACGCTCTCAGCTTTAGAAGCCATTAACGCTTCGTACTCGTCTTTTGAACCTACTACTATTTTTTCGTAGTCGCGTAAACCTGTACCTGCAGGAATTAAATGTCCAACAATTACGTTTTCTTTTAATCCTTTTAAGAAATCTACTTTTCCATGAACAGCTGCTTCGTTCAACACTTTTGTTGTTTCCTGGAACGATGCCGCAGAAATCCAACTACTAGTTTGTAACGATGCACGTGTAATACCTTGAAGGATTGATTCAGAAGTTGCAGGAACTGCATCTCTTGACTCAACTAACTTCATTGCCTTACGCTTTAAGCTTGAGTTAATATCACGTAATCTACGTGCAGTAACAATTTGCCCAGCTTTCACCTCGTCAGAATCTCCGATATCAGTAATTACTTTTTTACCATATAGGTTATCGTTCTCAGTCATAAAATCACCTTTGTTAATGATTTGTTTTTCTAAGAAGATTGAATCACCTGCATCAACAATCTCAACCTTACGCATCATTTGACGCACAATTGTTTCGAAATGTTTATCATTTAATTTTTGTCCTTGTAAACGGTAAACCTCTTGAATTTCATTTACAATGTATTCTTGAACTGATGTTGGTCCTTTGATAGATAAGATATCACCAGGGCTAATAGCACCGTCAGATAAAGAATCACCAGCTTTCACGAAATCATTTTCTTGAATTAAGATATGTTTAGAAAGTGGAACTAAGTAAGTACGTTTTTCACCAGTCTTAGCTTCAACCATAACCTCACGGTTACCACGCTTAATTTTACCGAAAGTAACGATACCGTCAATTTCAGCAACTACAGCAGGGCTGCTTGGGTTACGAGCTTCAAATAACTCAGTTACACGAGGTAAACCACCAGTGATATCACCTGTTTTACCGGTAACACGAGGTATCTTAACTAAGATTTGACCTGGTTCAATTTTCGCATCTTCAGCAACGATGATGTGTGCACCAACTGGAATGTTGTATGATTTTAAGATATCTCCGCCTTTTCCAATAATCTTAATCATCGGACTCAACATCTTATCTTTACTTTCAATAATAACTTTCTCTTTAAATCCTGTTTGCTCATCAGACTCCTCGCGGAAAGTGATGTTTTCTTTGATTGATTCGAATTCGATTTTACCACCAAACTCAGAAACGATAACAGCATTGTATGGATCCCACTCACAAATTAACTCACCTTTCTTAACAGTAGCACCTGGTTTGATGTACAATTGAGAACCGTAAGGAATGTTTCCTGTAGTTAACGTAATTCCTGTGTTAACATCAACGATACGAACCTCAGTAGAACGACCAATAACAACATTTACTTTTTTACCTTCAGCGTTTACACGCTCAACAGTTCTTAATTCATCAATTTCAGCTATACCATCATGTTTAGCAAGTACTGTAGAAGATACTGCAGTATTAGATGCAGTACCACCCACGTGGAAAGTACGTAATGTTAACTGTGTACCTGGTTCACCGATTGACTGTGCTGCAATAACACCAACAGCTTCACCTAATTGAACTAAGCGACCATTTGCCAAGTTACGTCCGTAGCATTTTGAACAAACACCTTGACGAGACTCACAGGTTAATACTGAACGAATTTCAACGCTTTCGATTGGCGATTTTTTAACTGCCTCAGCAATTTTTTCGTCAACCATGTCACCAGCATTAGCAAGGATTTCTCCGGTTATTGGGTGATAGATATCGTTTAATGAAACACGTCCTAAAATTCTATCGTGTAATGATTCAACTTCTTCATCATTTTTCTTCAATGCTGAACAAGTTAATCCACGTAATGTGCCACAATCAGCTTCAGTAATTATAACGTCTTGAGCAACGTCAACTAAACGACGAGTTAAGTAACCTGCATCGGCAGTTTTTAACGCCGTATCCGCTAAACCTTTACGAGCACCATGGGTAGAAATAAAGTATTCTAAGATAGATAAACCTTCACGGAAATTTGATAATACCGGGTTCTCGATAATCTCCGAACCTGAACTACCCGCTTTTTGAGGCTTAGCCATCAATCCACGCATACCGCTCAACTGTTTAATTTGTTCTTTAGATCCACGAGCACCAGAATCAAGCATCATGTAAACAGAGTTGAAACCTTGCTTATCGCTGCTTAAGTTATCTAATACTTTTTTAGTAACCTTAGAGTTAGTGTGTGTCCAAATATCAATGATTTGGTTGTAACGCTCATTGTTAGTAATGAAACCCATGTTATAGTTTGCCATTACCTCAACAACTTGTTCGTTAGCATCAGCAATTAAAGTAGCTTTTTCTGCAGGAATTTGGATATCACCTAAGTTAAATGATAAACCTCCGCGGAATGCTGTCTTAAATCCTAGATCCTTAATATCATCA
>CANJJP010000400.1 GCA_947474485.1 Bacteroidota bacterium
ATGGAGTCCTGTTCAGTATATTTACAAAGAGTGGGCTGGATTGTATGAGAAGGGACATCAGAGGTTATATGTGAATAGAGGCTTAGGATTTTTAGGATATCCTGGAAGGGTTGGGATTTTGCCGGAGATAACGGTGTTGGAGTTGCATAAGGGTTAATGGATAATTCAATTGACAGATTATTGAATTAATGGAACGCTGATGTCGCGGATCTCTCGTCTGTGTAGCTTAGGTAAAAAAGATACTTCCTGTAACAATTTTAATAATTTCTATTAATTATATTCAACTTATCCTTTTGGCTATTTAATTGAATTCGAATTCTAGTAGCTTATCGTTTACTTTTACCGCAAGGGCGCAAAGGTGTTCTAAATAGAACACTCGCAAAGGGCGTTAAGAAATTTCAATTGAATATATACAATAATAATTACGTATTTTACATAATGTTCTTTAGGTAGTTCTATATTAAATCAATTTACGACTTTTGCGGAGTGGAAGAACTGAAAACTGCCTTGTATCTTATTCCGTGTGGATTGGGAGATAGCTTACCAGAAGAATATTTGACGAGTCATACTCTGGGGATTATTCGAAAGCTAAAACATTTCATTGTTGAGAATGAGAAGTCGGCGCGTGCATTTTTAAAAACATGTGCTATTGAAACTCCACAATCGGAATTGGTGATTTTTGAACTTAACAAGCACGATCACAAACAAAATATCAATCCGTTTTTGGATCCTTTGAAAAGCAAGATTCCTACTGGTTTGCTGAGTGAAGCTGGTTGTCCTGCTGTGGCAGATCCTGGAGCAAGAGTAGTTGCTGCGGCTCATAAAGCGAATATTACCGTCAAGCCTTTGGTAGGTCCTTCGTCGTTATTACTTGCATTAATGGCTTCTGGTTTAGATGGACAGCGTTTTTGTTTTCATGGCTATTTACCAATCGATAGACATGATCGTGTAAACAAGTTGCAGCAATTAGAGAAAAATGCACAGATGCGAAATGAGACACAGTTATTCATTGAGGCTCCTTATCGTAACAATCCTTTACTAAAAGATATTTTATCAACGTGCAATAACGAAACTCGCTTATGTTTAGCAGTTAATCTCGATACACCACAAGAAAGTATAAAGACGATGTCGATAGCTGCTTGGAAAAAGAATATTCCAGAGCTACATAAGTTGCCAGTAGTGTTTTTGTTGTTGTAAATAATTAGGGGAACACAAATATCATTGAATATTGTTATTGATTGAAATAAGTACAATTTTATTTCTCTGTGAAACTCCCTTTTTAAAACTCTATTTAACTCTACCGCAGTAGCACTGCACTGCGGCACGCGTGTGGTTAAAATAAATTTTTCGAATTTTTAGAATTCTTATTCTTTAACCCGCAATCACTTTATTCACGATTTCTATTATTTCATGTTCTTTAGCTAGCGCTTCTTTTTCGAGTGCTGCAACTTCACTTAATTTTTTTGCAACATAATCTTTGTCGTCGTAACCTGCTGCATTTATTTTTACATTTAGTCCAGCACCCAATACAGCAGCTAATGCACATAAAGCACCAACACCTGCATCACTCACAGAATTGGGATTTCCTTTGATTGCCATTACTTTTAACAAGGTCATAGTTTCGAATGATTTTACCATGACTTTATAAGGAATTTCAATTGCATACTTTGTTGCATCTTGTATGGCTTGCTTTCTTGCTTTCTTTTCTTCATCTGTCGATTTTGGCAATTGGAAAGCACTCATGATTCCATTAAATGCAGCAGTATCTTCATCTACTAAATGCAATAATTCGGATTTTAGTTGCTGACCAGTTTCTGCTAAATCACTAAACTCTTTCCATCTATCTTCCCAGCCTTTTTTCGATGCACTTAAGTTGGCAACCATAGTTCCTAACGAAACTCCTAATGTTCCTAAGTATGCAGCGATAGAACCACCACCTGGTGCTGGAGATTCGCTCGCCGTTTCATTCGCAAAAGCGTGCAAGGTCATATCAACTAGCTTCTTTTGTCCTGGCTCATTTAGTTGATACTCTATAATTCTTTGTTTAGGATCAAATGGTGCTAATTCATCTAAGCCCATCGATTTAATAGCAATGTGAATTAATGCTTCATCACTCACACCAGAAGACAGTTTTTGTTTGTTTAAAAAATATCTTCCCGCATCTAACATAGCTGATAATGGAACTAATCCTATTAATTCAGAACCTGTAACTCTTAAGCCACGCTCATAAGCACTCTTATTACACTCTTCAAAAACCATATGCAATGGAGATTCTTTGAACTTGGTAATATTGATAGAAACTTGAGCGACACCATATTCTTCAATGAACCAACCTATAGCTTTTACGCCTTTTAGCTTTCCTGGAATTCGCACTTCTGCACCAGAAGTATCGAGCACTTTCTTTCCTTTATCATCTAATTTTACTCTACCAGCTTCACGCACATCGAAGGCAATAGAATTGGCACGTTTAACAGAAGTAGTATTCAAATTAACATTGTATGCAATCAAGAAATTTCGTGCGCCTATAACTGTTGCGCCTGAACGAATTGGCAATTCTGATGGACCAAAATCAGGTTTCCAATTTGGATCTTTTATCTTTTTAGCAAATCCTTCATATTCACCCGAACGAATTACTGAAAGGTTATTTCTCTCTTTGTTCGGTTGAGATTCCTCATACAAATAAACAGGAATATTTAACTCCTTCCCTACTCTTTCAGCAAGTTTAATACTCCATTTTACAGTTTCTTCCATGCTAATATTCGCAACAGGAATAAAAGGACAAACATCAGTTGCTCCCATTCGAGGATGTTCACCTTTGTGTTTGCTCATATCGATAAGCTCGGCAGCTTTTTGAATTCCTCTAAAGGCTCCTTCAACAACAGAAGCAGGCTCACCAACGATGGTTACAACGGTTCTGTTCGTTGCTTTACCTGGATCAACATTCAAAATTTTAACTCCTTCTACCGACTCTATAGCAGCAGTAATTTGATTTATAAGTTGTAAGTCGATTCCCTCACTAAAATTTGGGACACATTCTATAAGTTGTTTCATGATTTTGTTTTCTTTTTATTTCTGGCTTTAATATAATCTGAAATCAAATATACCAATAGCTTTCCTGTTTTCAAATCTGTTTTTATATGCGATAATAC
>CANJJP010000401.1 GCA_947474485.1 Bacteroidota bacterium
ACACTACAAGAACACATCGTTGCTGACTTAAGCAAAAAAGGACAAGAATCGGTTTATTTAGTTTAAGTATGCGCATAGATATTATTACCATACACCCGCAATTACTAGAAAGTCCTTTTCAGCATAGCATATTAAAACGCTCTATTGAAAAAGGAATTGTAGAAGTTAATTTAATAAACCTGCGCGATTACAGCACTCAAAAGCAGAAGCAAGTGGATGATTATGCATTTGGCGGAGGGGCAGGAATGGTTATGACGATTGAGCCAATTGCTAATTGCATCAATGATTTAAAATCGAAAACAAACTACGACGAAATTATTTATACTACTCCCGATGGAGAAACATTAAATCAAAAACACTGCAATCATTTTTCTACACTTAAAAACATCATTATACTTTGCGGGCATTACAAAGGTGTTGATGAGCGCGTGAGAGAGCATTTTATTACAAAAGAAATTTCGATTGGAGATTATGTATTAAGTGGTGGTGAATTAGCTGCTGCTGTTTTGTGTGATGGCATTATTCGTTTAATACCAGGTGTTTTAAATGATGAAACCTCTGCCCTATCTGATTCTTTTCAAGATGATTTACTTGCCCCGCCTGTTTATTCGCGCCCAGCTGAATATAATAATTGGAAAGTACCTGAGATACTATTAAGCGGTCACTCTGCTAATATTGATAAATGGCGTTTTGAAAAAAGTTTAGAACGCACACAACAACGCAGACCCGACTTATTTGATAAATATAAAAGCGGACATTAAAAGCCATGCACGATATTGAACCATATTATAATTGGAGACACATTTATGTTGCGTCGGAAGACCCGCAATCTCCATTTTATGGTAGAGAATACAGCGAGTTCGAATTTGAAAACACCATTTATAATTATATGTTGCACCCACAATGGGACAACATAGGTTCTGAAACACTTTATATAAAAATATTGTATGTTGATTACCAAGAAAGCTATGCAGTAATTGAAATGATTGGCGAGTGGAATGATGCAATCAGTAACGACATCATGACTTTAAAACGAGAAATTATTGACGAACTAAATTACGCAGGAATAAACAAATACATATTGATAGGAGAAAATGTTTTAAACTTTCATGCTTCGGATGATTGTTATTACGAAGAATGGTTTGAAGATAATGAAGATGGATGGATAGCATTTGTAAACTTTAGAGACCACGTACTAAAAGAGTTCGAAGACCATAATATTGATTACTATTACGTTTCGGGTGGCGAACTAAATGATTTTACATGGCGTAGATTTAGTCCAGGACAATTATTTGGGAATATTAGTAAGATTATTTCAAAAAGGCTGGATTAAAAACATGTTAGATTTAGGATATTAGATTTTAGATATGAAATAAACGAGATCTCTCAGTGTATCTTAGTGTTCTTAGTGTCTTAGTGGTAAAATTGCAACCGACCATTTAACTTAATTAACTCCCCAAAAAAACGATTTAAACATTTAATTGCTACTTTTACAATAATAAGGGAAAGTATGCGTTTTTTGCCTGTGTTAGAGATAAAACTACATTCATTAATTAAGATAAAATGGGTGGCATTTGTTGTGCTTTTTATCTCCACCTACTCCGCTTTTTCTCAAACAGCTCTTATTAAAGGAAAAATTTCTGCAGATGAAATAAACATCCCAGTTGAAGATGTGCAAATTTCAATCGAAGGAACCTCTATAAATCCGGTTTTTTCAGATAAAGATGGCAACTATAGTATTGAAGTTCCGGCGGGTAAAGAAATAATTGTTGTTTTCTCAAATCTTAGTTATAAAACCTCCAAACGAAAATTAACTTTAGCAGATGGAGAAGTTAAAACAATCAATCCTCAATTAAATTTCAAAAATCTTATCATTGAATTTACAGTTGAAGACGAAAAACGTGTTACAGAAACCATAAAAATGGATCCTGCACAATACATGCAATTACCAGGAAGTAGCATGGATATTATGCGTTTACTGCCTTCTATGGGATTAGGTGTTTCTATGACGAATGAATTAAGTGCAGGTTATTCTGTTCGAGGTGGCAATTTTGATGAGAACCTTGTTTATGTAAATGATATTGAAGTTTATCGTCCTTTCCTTGTGCGCAGCGGGCAACAAGAAGGATTGAGTTTCCCAAATCCAGATATGGTTGCTAATATGTCATTCTCTGCTGGTGGTTTTGAGGCAAAATACGGAGATAAACTTTCAAGTGTATTGGATATTACCTATCGTAAACCACGCAAATTCTCAAGCACAGTTAGCGGAAGTTTATTAGGTGGTAGCGCACATATTGAAGATATTACTAAAAACAAATTACTCTCTTGGCAATTAGGAGCGCGTTACAAAACCAATCAATACTTACTTAAAAGCATTGATACGCAAGGCGATTACAAGCCCCGTTTTTTTGATATCCAATCGCTTTTAAATTTTAATTTCAGTCCTAAGTTCAACATCGATGTTTTTGGAACTATGTCAGGTAACAAATATTTAGTTGTACCTCAAACACGTGAAACTACTTTTGGTACATTTAATCAAGCATTACAGTTTAAGGTGTATTTTGATGGACAAGAGGTGAGTAATTTCAACACATACTTTGGTGCTTTATCATTTAACTACTTACCAAAGGATAGTTTAAAATTAAAATTCATTACTTCAGCTTTCCGCACGCAAGAGAGTGAAACCTTTACGATTCAAGGGCAATACTACATAAACGAATTAGAAACTGATTTTGGAGATCCAAACTTTGGTAACGTGGCTTTTAATCGTGGTATTGGAACATTTATAAACAACGGAAGAAATTATTTAGATGCTTGGGTTTTAAATGCAGAACACAAGGGTTATTATACAATGAAAAAAAGTGAACTACTATGGGGCGCTCGCATTCAACACGAAATAATAAACGACCAATTAGGCGAATGGAATTATATTGATTCGGCGGGGTACTCCATTCCACAAGCTAGTCCAACAATTATAGAATTAAGAGATGTAATTAAAACAAAAATTAATTTGGAATCAAATCGTATAATTGGTTACGCACAATACGTTTATAAAACCGAATTAAGAGACAGTTCTTATTTTACTTTTACTGGCGGAATTAGAAGTAATTATTGGTCGTTAAATAAAGACAATGTAATTAGTC
>CANJJP010000402.1 GCA_947474485.1 Bacteroidota bacterium
AAAACCAACTTCTTCCGCAAAGTGTTTTGCAAAAAAAGTTTTACCACAACCTGGAGGGCCATATAAAACCATTCCATTTGGAATTTTGGCACCATATCTCTCAGCTTTTTCTGGATTTTGCAATACATCAATTACTGATTTTTTCATTTCAGTTTTTAGCTCATCCATCCCTGCAATAGCATCAAAACCCTTTCCTTTTGCTTTCTGCGATTTTATTTTATTTTCGACTTTATCATCTGACTTAACTTTTTTAAAAGTGTCAACATCCTCAATTTCAATTTCACCATTTAAAGCCTGCATAAATTCGTTTGCAGATTGAAAGCGGTTTTCAGGATCGTGTTGTAATGATTTCTTTAATATTTTTATAATCGATTCATCAAAATCAACTATATCAGCTGAAACTTGCGGGAAAGAAAGTGGCGATTTACGTTCTTCAATAATTATATCTTCCGCTTTTGTTCTATCTGATTTGAATTTTGAAATATCTTTAAACCAAGGTGGCATTCCAAAAAGCAGATGATACATTAAAGCCCCGACCGAAAATAAATCTGACTGAGGAGAATAAGAACTATTGAAACATTCAGAGGCAACATAATTCAAATTTAAACCTTCTTTATTGTATGTTTTTGAAGGTTGATGAAAGGAACGAGCATAACCAAAATCTATAATCTTAGCTACTGGAATATCGCCTGATAAATCAAGCATAATATTTTGAGGTGTAATTTCATTATGTATTATGGGTTCAGGTAAATCATGTAAATAACTTAATCCATTTAATACTCCAATGGATATTTGCCTTATATCATAAAGGGTAGATATTTTTTCTCTTGTAATTTTTTCTGCAATCGTTTCTCCTGATATAAAGGCTAAAATCAAAAATCCAAATTTTTTATTTTCAACAATTATCTCTCCACTATCCTTATATGAAACTACATTTGGGTGTTTAATGTTTTTTAATATTTCTATTTCAAGAAGATTGTTCTCATAGTCAAATGCTGAACGGTGTAGCTTTGAATAATTAAAAAGTTTGAGAAAATATAATTTATTGTCATTCCCTTTTACTCTATATGTTTCTGCATTAACTGCCTTCTTAATGAAAAGAACGACACTATATTTTCCATTAATTAGAAAGCCCTTTTGCAATATCCCTTTAACCAAATTGTCCATTTATAATCTTCTTGAAAACACTTTACTCGCTGATTGTATGAAATAACTCATACACTCCTGTAATGATTGTTTTTTAATAATATTTAATTTCATAAAACCCCATTTGAATAACCAAAACAAAAAGCCAGTTAATGACATTATCAAAAGAATGATTATTCTTAGTGTACCAGTAGCTCCTTTTATATTTACTCCAGGTAACGATTGCAATAGTCTTGAACCAAATAGTAACCATAGAGTATTAGAAATAATGACATAACCGACTATTGCCAAAAAACCACCACCAATATATTTTACTATCCAATCAGGCATTGCGCTTTTGTTCAATTTCACTCAACATAAAATCTCGCCCTTCTCCTTCTTTTAGTTGCATAACAAATTTTCTTGCATCATCAAATTGTCTATTATTCATTTTAGCTACTGCTTGTTCAATGTATATTGCCTCTGCTGTAGAAGCATCATATTTTGAAGAATTTGATTTAACTTTAGCTATAATTTCAATTGCAGACATATTTTGAAAGCTACCTGTTGGTTGATTTGCAATGTCGGACCCTGATTTTGCTTTTTCCCATTGGTCATTCATCCAATTAATACCCTTTGCAGCTGTGTGCATAACCTTTTTACTTTCGTCTTGGAAATTGACTTCTTTACCTGTTACTTTTCCAACGCTTGCTTTAACAATGAAAATAATTCCACTTATTATAAGCATAATAACTACAAATGCTAATCTTGCCATACTGTATTTGATTTTAAAGTTTAATTTTTTGTTCTAAGTTAATGTACCTCCCGGTTTTTCACTTTCAGGCATTAATGCAATAATTTCTATTAAAATAGGTCGAATTGCTGTTGTTTTCCCTTCCGTTACTAATTGTTTACATTGAATTATTAATTGGCGTGCTTTGTTCGCATCCTTCCAATGGTAAATACTGAAGTTGGTGTCTATATGTTGTAAATAGTCCGCATCCATTGCATTACCAGTAACAGCATTTCTTAGATTAAAATCTAACGAACCTATCTCACTAATAAGGTTTTTTGCTTCTTTAGTATTTTTTTCCTTAATGATATGCTCAATTGATTTTTTATACTCTTGAATATGCGCATCAATCTTTTCCATATTCAAATCTTCAGTATCACTATTTTCTTTTATTTTTTCGATTAAGTCTTCTAATTCATAGAACGCATCCTTTAATTCTTTTTCAACTTTAGGCCATTCGGCAGCTTTTTCAGCTCCATCTAATTTTAAAAGTACTTTCCTTAAACCATCTAATACTTCCATTCGTCCCTGCTCACTACCTTTTTTATTTTCGAACTTCTCTTCTAATTCTTCTAAGTTATTTAGAATATCATTTTGATTTAATTTTTTAGCATTCTTTTTAGCATTTGAAATTTCTTTTGCAAGTTCTTCAATTTCAAGAGGAGCGACGGGTTTAATTTCAATGTCAAGTTCCTCCGTATGATTTAGTAGTGGGAAATATGCGCTGAATTTCATTAGTTGTGATTTATCTACCTTAATAGTAATATCTACATCGCTTCCTTCAGGCAGTAATCCGGGTAAATCTTCTCCTGTTATAACTACTTCTCTAACTAAGTTATTCAAAATCGGATTAGTGCCATCTGCACCATATTCACCTTGATAAATTGGAATTGAAATTATATCACTTGCAACACCAGGTCGAATAGTAGTTCTTGTTTTTAGTCCATTAATTATTCCAACTATACCATTTTTTATTTGCTTGTTTTTTTCTAAATTTGGAATTGACTTAAATAAATCTTTATCCTCAGATTTAAAAAACTTACCAATACCAATATGATAAGGCAAAACTTGCATCCCATCTAATCCACCTATGCCCTGTAAAATGCTAAATTGACTTGGCTGCACTTCTAATTTATTACCTTGTTCATCATAAACATTAATATCAAAAGAATTAGAGCGACCTTCAACTAAATGCACATCAATATTATTTGCCCTCTCTCCA
>CANJJP010000403.1 GCA_947474485.1 Bacteroidota bacterium
CAAACATCTCTAACATTGCTTTTAATTCCCTCATTTCGGTATGGCGTTTTGGAGTAACAAGGATGTCTTCAATTAATCCTAATACAAATTGTATTTCAGCATCGCTTAAAGCTTTCTCTAATTTTTTCTCAGTAAGGAATTCTTCCTTTAAACTTTTGTGTAAAGCAAGCAGTATTTGCTTTTCAATGTCTTTGTTATCCTCTTTTAGTGCTTTATTAATTATTGGGTAGCTTTCTTTTACTCTTACACAGCCTGCATAGTATGTTATTGACTCTTTCCATTCATCCGATTGATCATCCCAAATTGTACCTAAAAACTCCCATTCTTTTGGCAAGAGTTTAAAAACATAATCCATGCCTGTTTCGGGATATTCTAAACTCATGCACATTTTGTGCTCGTTAAGAAAAAAGGCCATAGCAATCGTCATAAAATATAATTTTGGTAAAGTTAAACAATTAAAAGGAAGTTCTTTTTTTAAGAAGATTGAAAAATTAGTTTGTGAAATTTTTTGGCAGGTCGCTAGAATGTTTTTTGAAAAGAAATAGTTTAGTAGGTATGAATTATTTTCTATACTTTTTAGTAAACTCCTGCACAATTTCAAATGCTTTTTTAGCAACAGCAGCTTGGTCTTTATCCATTGTCGAAAAATCATCCTCGGATAAAAAATAATGTTTTGCGCTAGCAACGATGTATATTGTTTTGCTGCCTTTATCTTTTATATCTTCTTTTGGGTTTAAATATCTTTCGTCGGCTTTTAAGCTAAGTCTAAAAAAACCGCAAGCACTTAGTTTGCCATGTAGTTCTTGAATTTCTTCTTTGTTCTTGCTTGTTAACTTAATTTCAAAATCTTTTCCGTTTTCATAAGCTTTGTAAGTTCCATTTCCACTAAATAATTTTAAATCTTCGCGCAAAGGAAACATGCCAGCGTCGTATTTATACTCTAACCTGAAATCAGCTGGCATTTTTGGTTTTTGAGCAAATGTAAATGAAGCGATGATTGAGAAAAGGATGATGATGAATGTTTTCATGACTTTGATTTTAGATTAAAATTACTTTCCAATACAAAAGCGACCAAAAATATTCCCTAACAATTCATCAGATGTCACTTGCCCAGTAATGCTACCAAGCGCTTCAAGTGCTGAACGTATATCAATTGCAAGAAAATCGCTTTGAATGTTTTTGTTTAAACCTTCCATTACTTTATATAAAGCTCTGTTAGCTTTTTGTAATGCCTCCACATGGCGCACATTAGTAACAACCGTTTCTGTTACATTAATAGTGCGGCTATCGAACATGGCAATCAATTTTGTTTTTAAATCATCAATGAACATATGTTCTTTTGCCGAAATAAAAATTAGGTTTTCAAATCCTGCGAATTCCTTTTGCAACTCATCAAGATTTTCGGTATCGATTTTATTACATACAATTAGTAATTGAGAGTTACCGATGTATTCTTTTAACTTATCAATTTCAACATCAATATCACGACTACTTAGTTGATGCGAATCAAACAAATAAATTACAATAGCCGATTTTTGCATGGCTTGCAAAGCCTTGTTTACACCAATTTGTTCAATTACATCTGAAGTATCTCTTATACCTGCAGTATCAATAAACCTGAATAACACTCCACCAATACTCATTTCATTTTCAATGGTATCGCGGGTAGTACCTGGTATATCGCTTACAATAGCTTTGTCTTCGTTTATTAATACGTTTAATAAAGTTGATTTACCAGCATTAGGTTTACCAACTATTGCAACTGGAATTCCGTTTTTAATTACGTTACCAACTTCAAATGAATCAACCAAACGCTCAATAATACGTTGTATGGATATTACTAAGTTTTTTAATTCAGTTCTATCAGCAAATTCAACATCTTCCTCACTAAAATCTAATTCTAATTCAATAAGAGATGCAAAATCAATAAGGTTTTCTCTTAGTACCTTAATTTTACTACTAAAGCCACCACGCATTTGGCTCATTGCTACTTGATGCGATACGGTAGAATTACTCGCAATTAAATCTGCAACTGCTTCTGCCTGAGATAAATCGAACTTGCCATTTAAAAAAGCCCTTAAAGTAAATTCTCCAGGGTTTGCCAATCTTGCCCCGTTTCTAACAAAAAGGGAAAGTAATTGCTGCTGAATAAATTGAGAGCCATGACAAGAAATTTCTAACACATCTTCGCCAGTGTAGGAGTGAGGCGCTTTAAATAAGCTTACTAACACTTCATCAATAATGGTTTCATCATCATTTATAAGCCCAAAATGAATGGTATTCCCTGATTTATCCTGTAAATTCTTTCGTTCTTGACTTTTATTCGTGAAAACTTTTTCAACAATACCAATGGCATCCTTACCTGAAAGTCGTAAGACAGCAATTGCTCCTGTTCCTGGAGCGGTTGCTAAGGCAACAATTGTATCGTTATTTAATTGATTATTCACAGCTTAAACTAATAATTTCAAATTTAATTAAAAACTTGATAAATCAGGTATAAAATCTTAATTTAGCCAAGTTTTAAAAATAGAATTCAAATTCATTAAATTATATAATAATAACATGAGCGTATTAGTAAACAAAGATTCAAAAGTAATTGTACAAGGATTCACAGGTGGTGAAGGAACTTTTCATGCAACTCAAATGATTGAGTATGGAACAAATGTAGTAGGTGGTGTAACTCCAGGTAAAGGTGGAACAACGCATTTAGATCGTCCAGTATTTAATACAGTTGCTGAAGCGGTTAAAACTGCTGCTGCTGATGTGTCGATTATTTTTGTACCTGCTCCTTTTGCTGCTGATGCAATTATGGAAGCTGCTGATGCAGGAATTAAAGTTATTGTTTGTATTACAGAAGGTATCCCAGTTAAGGATATGATTGCTGTAAAAGAATATATTAAAGGAAAAGCTTGTCGTTTAATTGGTCCAAACTGCCCAGGTATTATAACAGCAGGCGAAGCTAAAGTTGGTATTATGCCAGGTTTTGTTTTCAAAAAAGGAACAATTGGTATTGTATCTAAATCAGGTACCTTAACTTACGAAGCTGCTGACCAAATTGTGAAAGCAGGTTTAGGAATTACAACTGCAATTGGTATTGGTGGCGACCCAATTATTGGAACTCCTACTAAAGATGCTATCG
>CANJJP010000404.1 GCA_947474485.1 Bacteroidota bacterium
ATATCGGTAAGGTTAGCAAGGTTACCTGCGTAAGTAAGTTTGTCTAAATTAACGATGGTGTAGTTAGGATATTTGTTCACTAACAAACGCACTAAGTGCGACCCAATAAATCCTGCTCCTCCAGTTACTAGTATTTTCATTTGCAAAAATTAATTATTCAATTTTCCTTCTTCAATATCTAAAGACTCCAATAAGTTAATCCTTTGATCTTGCCTCTGTACATTCCTTTAACATCAACTAATACACCTTTGTTAGAAAGAACAGATTTAAAGAATTTTTCATCAAGAGTTTTATATTCTTTATGGTTTACAGCTACAATAACTCCATCATAACCTTTACCTTGTTTGTTTAAACCAAAACCATATTCATGCATTAACTCTTCGTTATCAGCATGTGGGTCAACAATTTCAACTTTAACACCAAACGATTTTAATTCTTTAACGATATCAGCCACTTTACTGTTTCTGATATCACTAACATCTTCTTTAAAGGTAGCACCCATTACAAGCACTTTTGATTTGCTAATGTTTTTGCCTGCTGCAATAATTTTCTTAACGGTAGTTTTAGCAACATAAAAACCCATGCTATCGTTTACATAACGACCGCTATTTATAACACGTGCGTGGTATCCTAAGGCTTCAGCTTTGTAAGTTAAGTAATAAGGGTCAACACCAATGCAATGTCCGCCAACTAAGCCTGGGAAGAATTTTAAGAAATTCCATTTAGTACCTGCAGCTTCTAATACATCGTATGTATTAATTCCTAAACGAGAGAAGATGATTGATAACTCATTCATCAAAGCAATGTTTACATCACGTTGTGTGTTCTCAATAATTTTTGCTGCTTCAGCAACTTTAATACTAGATGCTCTGTGTGTTCCAGGTTCAACAATAATTTCGTAAGTCTTAGCAATGTTTTCTAAACTTTCTTTATCGCAACCAGAAACTATTTTTAATATTTTAGTAATAGTATGTTCTTTATCACCTGGGTTAATACGCTCTGGAGAATAACCTACTTTAAAATCTTTTACAAATTTTAATTTCGAATGTGCTTCTAACACAGGAATACAATCATCTTCAGTACAACCTGGGTAAACAGTTGATTCGTAAACAACGTAATCACCTTTCTTTAATACTTTACCAACTGTGGTTGATGCACCAATTAAAGGTTTTAAATCAGGTAAGTTGTGCTCATCAATTGGAGTAGGAACAGCAATGATAAAAAAGTTAGCTTCTTTTAATTCTTCTAACTTGTGAGTAAAAGTAATATCAGCTCCTTTAAAATCAGCCTTCGTTAATTCATTACTTGGGTCGATTCCTTTTTTCATCATATTAACGCGTTTCTCGTTAATATCGAAACCAATAACTTTTACTTTTTTAGCAAATGCAAGTGCAATAGGTAAACCAACGTAACCTAAACCAATAACCGCAATCTTCGCGTCTTTCTTTAAAATTTTGTCGTAAACGTTCATATAATGGTTTCTAAATTAGTTGTTTGATTTTAATACAGAACTCGGTCTTAATTCATAAATACGTTCGATGATATCTACTACTTTTAAACCTTCTAATGCGTTAGTTGTAATTTTATGTTTGCCTTTAATTGTATCCACAACATTTTCAATTACACTACTGTGGTTGTTTGCAGATCCTTTGTAAGTACCGTAATCATTTGCTGGATTAACGGCAGCAAGTTCTGGCATTACATAATCTTTAATATTACACACGTCCACTTGGTCCATGTATTGTCCGCCAACCTTAACACTTCCTTTACTACCAACAATGGTTAAAGAACTTTCTAAATTTTTATCCCATACAGCAGTGCTGTAGTTAATAGAACCCATTCCGCCTTTCACAAAATCAAAATTTACAAAACCGCTATCTTCGAAATCAGTAGTGGATTGGTGATTGAAATCGGCAAACTTAGCTTGTATGTTTTTAATATCTCCAAACAACCAATACATAATATCTATCCAATGGCTGAACTGTGTAAACAATGTTCCTCCATCTAAATTTTGCGTTCCTTTCCAGTTGCCTGGTTTATAATAACGCTCATCACGGTTCCAATAGCAGTTTAATTGAACCATATAAATATCGCCCAATGTTTTGTTCTCCATTAATTCTTTTAACCAAGCACTTGGCGGCGAGTAACGATTTTGCATTACGCAAAAAACAGTTTTATGTTGGTGTAAGGCTTCGTAAATTAATTTTTCGCAATCAGCTTTACTTAATGCCATTGGTTTTTCAACCACGACATTTTTCCCTGCTTGTAAAGCTTTGTGAGCGTGTTCAAAATGTAAACCGTTAGGAGTACAAACATTTACCACTTCAATTTCAGGATGCGTAGCAAGCATTTCGTCAACAGAGGTATAATATTTTTCGGTAATGGACTCTAAACCTAATTTATCTTTTGGAAGAACATCACATAAAGCAACTAGTTCGCAGTCAGCATTTCTTCTAACCATTTCAGCATGTCTTTTTCCGATATGCCCTTGTCCGATAACACCAAATTTTATTTTAGTCATACTATTATTATACTATTCTTGTAACTGTGCTACTGTCTAATCTATATTGATGTGTTGATTCGGGACATGTTGCAATATTGTTTTCATCAAATTGCAAACGGTGACCATTTTCACTCATCCAACCAATTTGTCTTGCAGGATTTCCAACTAAGAGTGCGTATGCCGGTACATGCTTTGTAACAACCGCACCAGCGCCAATAAATGCAAATTTTCCAATATTATGACCACAAACGATAGTAGCATTTGCACCAATGGTTGCTCCAATACCTACATGAGTTTTTGCATATTCGTTTTTGCGATTAACAGCGCTACGTGGATTTATAACATTTGTAAACACCATGGATGGCCCAAGGAACACATCATCATCACAAGTTACACCAGTGTAAATAGAAACATTGTTTTGTACTTTTACATTGCTGCCAAGCACTACTTCAGGAGAAATAACAACGTTTTGACCGATGTTACAATTTTCGCCCAAAACACAATTAGGCATAATATGAGAGAAATGCCAAATTTTGGTTCCTTTTCCAATTGTACAACCTTCATCAATTATAGCTGAAGGGTGTGAGAAATAGTCCTTGTTTTCCATACTTAAATTAGGGTATCAAAGATAAGAAT
>CANJJP010000405.1 GCA_947474485.1 Bacteroidota bacterium
AATGACACGCTGACCATCAATAAATGTTTTGGTTGAATTTTCTCCAGCTCCATTACCACTTCTTGTTTCAGAGTTACGACCACCGCGTATACTTACAGAACCACCTTCATTTTTTTGGAAGGTACCAGCAGCTAATGATACAACAGCACCAATTTCACGAGAACCTAATTTCATGAATTCTTGACGTGTTACCGTAGATTGCGTTACTGTTTTATTACGGTCAACAAGAGGTACAGTGTACTCTACTTTTGTAAACTCTTTTATTTCCTGAACAGATGGTTTCAATTTAATATCCAAGTAAGTAGTCTTACCTTCTTGCACTGCAACATTATTCATTTGAATTGGAGCATATCCTAAATAAGAAGCTTGTACTGTATAAGAACCAGGGTTCAATGGTTTTATAACTACGTTACCATCTATATCAGCTTGTCCTGAACCTTGCTGAGAATTTTTAAGCAAAACAACGACTGCTGCAAAAGGAATAGTTTCATTATTTCCAGCATCAATAACTGTTACCTTTAGCGCTGTGGTTTGTGCGTAAATAGTAACACCTGAAAGGAAGATGGCTGTTAATGTTAGGTAAAGTTTTCTTAACATATTTTTATTGTTTGGGTTAATTTTCGTTAATCTAAAGTGCGCTAATGTATAAATAAATAAAATTTTCAAGCAAATTTTATTAACTATATATCAACATTTAGACGGAAGTAGTTTTTCGTTTTAAGACTTTAAGCATTTTACCTCTTGAATTTAAGCATTTTACAGTATTCATATGTTAATTAATTAACAGATTGTAAAATAACAATAGCCATTAATTAATTCAAATTTTTTTGTGCTAAATGGTATTGATAATTTCCTAAATGGTTAAAATTGGCACATAACTGGTTTTTTAGAAAACATAATTTTGGTTAAGGAGCCCTAAAAAATCAAAAGTTATCTTTTGAACATTTACGATTAAATTTAGTTTTAACTTCGCACGATTTTTTTAACGATGGAAACAATAATAAAAGACGAAGTAACCATATTATTTGCTGGCGACAGTGGAGACGGAATTCAACTTACTGGAACACAATTTACCGAAACTGCTGCTTTATTAGGTAATGATATATCTACATTCCCCAACTTCCCGGCAGAGATTCGTGCCCCACAAGGAACATTGGCAGGCGTTTCAGGATTTCAATTGCATTTTGGTAGTGTAGAAATAAATACGCCTGGCGATAATTGTGATGTGCTTGTAGTAATGAATGCTGCGGCTTTTAAAGCTAATTTAAAGCAGCTAAAAAAGGGAGGAACTATTATTGCGAACACCGATGGTTTTAATGCCAAAGACCTAAAGTTGGCAAATTATCCCGAAGGTATTAACCCGCTACACCAAGACTTTATTCAAGAATACAAGCTACATGAAATTGACATCACTAAACTCACAAAAAAAGCATTAGAAGGCAGTGGGCTCGGTACCAAAGAAGTGGACCGTTGCAAAAACATGTTTATTCTTGGATTCTTATATTGGATTTATAACCGCCCACTTAACATTACAATAGACTATTTGAATGATAAATTCAAAAGTAAAACTGCCATTATTGATGCCAATGTTTTAGTTTTAAAAGCAGGTTATAATTATGGTGAAACTTCCGAAACATTTAATGCTCGTTATGAAGTAAAAAAAGCGCCCATGCCAAAAGGTGTTTATCGCAGCATAATGGGCAATCAAGCTACAGCTTATGGATTAGTGGCTGCCGCTAAAAAAGCAAATTTAGAATTGTTTTTTGGCACCTACCCCATTACGCCAGCATCGGATATATTACATGAATTAAGTAAGCTAAAACATTTTGGTGTAAAAACCTTTCAAGCCGAAGACGAAATTGCTGCCATTGCGAGTAGTATTGGTGCTTCATTTGGCGGTAGCTTAGGAGTTACATCATCATCAGGGCCTGGAATTGCGCTTAAAACCGAAGCCATTGGTTTAGCTTTGATGTTAGAATTGCCATTGGTAATTATCAATGTACAACGTGGTGGACCTTCAACAGGACTGCCCACTAAAACTGAACAAGCAGATTTGCTTCAAGCTGTTTATGGCCGTAATGGCGAAGCACCTGTTGCAGTTATTGCAGCCAATTCTCCGTCCGATTGTTTTTTAACTATAATTGAAGCTTGCAGATTAGCAGTTGAATTTATGACACCTGTTTTCTTTTTAAGTGATGGATACATTGCTAATGGTTCTGAACCTTGGCGGTTTCCAACTGAATCAGAAATTCCAGAGATAAAGGCAAAATTTGCAGAAGCAAAGAATGATGGCAAACATTTTATGCCTTATTTAAGAGATGAAAAATTAGCCAGAGATTGGGCAATACCAGGAGTAAAAGGATTGGAGCATCGTGTGGGAGGATTGGAGAAAGAAGACCTTACAGGAAACATATCATACGACCCTGATAACCATGAAAAAATGGTAAAATTACGTGCTGCCAAAATTGATGGAATAGCTAATCAAATTCCGCTACAAAAAATTGATACAGGAACTGAAAAAGGCAAGTTACTTGTGCTGGCTTGGGGTGGTACTTATGGTACTATTAAATCGGCTGTAAAAACAGCACGCGAACAAGGTTTAGATGTATCACATGCACACATTAAATACATGAATCCATTACCTAAAAACTTAGGTACATTAATAGCAAATTTCGAAACTGTATTGATACCAGAATTAAATAATGGTCAGCTCATAAAAATTATTCGCGACAAGTATTTGATTGATGCAAAAGGCTTGAACAAAATAATGGGACTACCTTTTACTGTGGAAGAAGTATTGAACAAGATTAAAGAAATGGTTTGATAGCCCTAAATAGTCTCAAAAAAATTAAGACTATTGAACTAAAAATTTAATTAGAACCCACTTAAATTAAGTGAATATCTAAGTTATTTACTGCACAACCAATTTGCTAGTTACTTGCGAATTATTGACTTTAATCTTTACAAAATAAACACCTTTTGCAATTGCATCGCTATTAGAAATTAAGTTGATGTTCTGTGAACCCATATTTAATTTTCCAAAGTATTTTTGAGTTACTGTATTTCCTATTGCATCAATAATTTGGGCGGATACTGTGCTTGGTTCATTTAGAAAGAAGCTAATATTTG
>CANJJP010000406.1 GCA_947474485.1 Bacteroidota bacterium
GTTAAGGTATTGTTCTCAAAATTAATTTTGAAATCTGCTTTATCAAAACCTGGTGCTGCAAAATCAATATTAAAACTTTTTTCTGTTTCATGTATGTTTACTGCTAAGTGTTTGTTATAAAATGAGCGTAAACTATTTCCTCCATTTACAAAGCCGCTAAATGCTTCATCAAATAAAGGTGAAAGACCGAAACCCATTCTTCCTTTTTGCGGATTGTTTACATTTACTATTGTCATGATATTAAGTTTTTTACTTTGGAATACTATTATCAAGTTGTATTCTGATGCAATTTTTGGATAAAATTTCAGTCAACTTAACCAATTACAATCATTTTTAAAGTCAAATTGTCGTTTAAGAATGTAAAAAGATGAAAAATTGTTGGGGCAAAAATGAAAATACTATCTTTGATTTAAATTAATTTAAGCGTGGCAAAAAGCGGTTTTTTAGGTGGAAAAGTAGTTAAGGCTTTCTTAGTTATTGTGCTGATTATATCGGCAGCTGGGGCTTGGTGGGCATACCAAAACTTATATAAAAGCAATGTATTTTTAGATGGAAAAAAAACTAAGATACTTTTTGTGCGCACTAATTTTACTTATGAAGATTTACTAAACGAATTGTATACCGAAAATTTAATTGTTAATCACGCATCATTTGAATGGCTTGCACAGCGCATGGATTTAAAAAAAGAATTTAAACCAGGTCGTTATCGTATAACTGCAAAAATGAGCAATCGCCAACTCATTAACATGATTAAGTATGGTAAACAAGAAAAAGTAAAACTCACATTTAATTCGAGCGACAGAACGAACGGGCAATTAATAGATAAGATAAGTGACAAATTAGAAATTGAAAAAGATGAATTGGAGGATTTGTTTAATGATGAAGCGCGCCTAAACGACCAATACGGGTTAAATAAAGAAACTGCACGAACATTGTTTATTAACGGAACTTATGAATTAAATTGGAATACACATTTAGATGAGTTTATGGATTTGATGAAGACCGAGTACAAGAAACTTTGGAATGAAGAACGAAAATCAAAAGCTTCCAAACTTGGTTACACACAATCAGAAATAATGGCGCTTGCATCAATTGTACAATGCGAATCAGGAATTAAAACAGAACAAAATAAAATTGCGGGAGTTTATTTAAACCGACTAAAAAAAGGAATGTCTTTGCAAGCTGACCCAACTTTGATTTACGCAGTTGGAGATTTTACCATACAACGTGTTCGTAATGGTGATAAAGACATTGATTCTCCATACAACACCTATAGAAATAAAGGTTTGCCCCCAGGCCCCATTTGTTTACCTTACATGCAAGCTATTGATGCAGTATTAAATTACACAAAACACGATTATATTTTCTTTTGTGCGAAACCAGATTTATCTGGCTATTCAAACTTCTCTGCTAACTACGAACAGCATCAAAGATATGCAAAAGCCTATCAGCAAGAAATGGATAGAAGAGGCATTAAAAGATAAGTCTAACTAAAAGGCAATACTATATCCACCAAAACGCCATACTTAGTTTCATCGGCTGCTGATTTATCTATAATCGAAATAGAGGCTCCTTGAATAGTAGTAATTCTATCTTTAATGTTTTGTACAGCAATCGATTTGGTTTTATCTTTTCGCTTAATATTTGTATTCACTCCTGCCTTTAAACCACTACCATTATCTTCAATGGTAATGCGTAAAAACTTCCCTTCTCTCTTAAATGATATTTGAATAAAACCATCCTTCGACAATTCTTTAAAACCATGAATGATTGAATTCTCAATCAAAGGTTGTAAAATCATGTTCGGGATTTTTGTTTTATGAATATCGACTGAAGGGTCAATATCTATTTCATAATTAAACTTGTTTTCAAAACGCAATTGCTCTAGATCTATATAAATACGTATACGCTCTACTTCATCGTAAATGCTAATAAAATGAAGCGTTGCCATTTCAAGAGTTTGGCGTATTAAGTAACCAAACTTAGCAAGATAATCCGAAGCTTCATCGTTTTTATTCATGTGAATATAATGCTGCACCGAACTTAATGCATTAAAAATAAAATGTGGGTTAATTGCAGCATTAAGGGCTTCGTATTTCAACTGCACAATTTTTTGCTCTATATCTGATTTACTTTGTGCCTCTGCCCTAACCTTCCGAGTACGAAATACAATAATAAATATAACGCATATCATTACAAACAAAACTTCAATTCCTGTAAACCACCAAGTAAGGTAAAATGGGGTAATAACATTAATTCGTACAAAATATGGTCGACTCCAACTCTTCCCATCGTTGGTTGCATAAATTTCTAAGGTATGCTTTCCATAACTTAACTCAGCTAACTCAATTGCAGCATTTTGTATTGGATTTTCATCTCCATTATCAATTACCCATTTGTATTTTATTGAATTGGTTTTTGAATAACCAATGGAACCAAAATAAACACTCAAGTTACGTTGATCCACATTAAAATAATTATTTTTTAACTCTATTTTTCCATTTGAAGTAATACTATCAATATAAATAATTGGGATGTGCTTAGATATGTATTTATTTAAATACAAATTCAGTTCACACATACCTTCATTAGTAGCAATTAATAGTGTATTATTGTTTTTATTATACACCATATCATTAATCTCTTTCGATTTTAAACCATCTTCTTCAGAATAATATTCATTAAACCCACTTTTCCTTATTTTGTACAATCCATTGTAGGTGCCTAAAAATATATTTCCACTATTATCTTTTTCAAAACAAGTTACTTTTTCTATAATCTGATTATTGATTTCTCTGATTGGACTAATTTTCCCATTTGTATAACTCAATAACTCCTTCTCTGTTGAAACATATACAACTCCGCTATCATCCTCGATTACATCTAAAATTTTATGATTAAAATGCTTATTGTCGATTTTATCTAACTCATCTCTAATCAAACTATATCTATATAAACCTTCATCCGTTCCGCACCAAACTGAGTTTTTCGAGTCAAGAAAAAAACAATTAACCCTATTCCTATTTCCATCATTTACATCAAATGGAATAGTTTTATAATGCACAAATGAAAACTTTTTGTAATTATATGTTACCAATGATAGCTTATTGTCCCAACCACCAACA
>CANJJP010000407.1 GCA_947474485.1 Bacteroidota bacterium
AGCAACAGATGATAATAATATTGAGCGGGGCTATTTTAAAAATGGTGATGTGATAGTTGTAAAATTTTGCCACATTGGAATTAAAGAATATAAGTTCCTACGCTCTCGCGATGCTAGTACTTTAAGTAATGGAAATCCTTTTGCTGCGCCAAGTAATGTTGAATCCAATGTTTATGGAGAGAATGTACTTGGGCTGTGGTGTGGGTATAGTTCTTCTTATGACACCTTGGTGTTTCAGTAAAAATAAATTTGCTATCAATAAATTGCTCAGTAAATAAATGGTCATAAAGATATTTCTATTCCAAAAATATTGCGGTGCTCTGCACCTAAATTTTAGTTTTGATTAGTGTTTTACAAATTTTCCGCTGCTCTGCAGCTTTTTTGTAATTGCCTGACGTGTTTATTATACTAGCGGCAGAGCCGCGCAACCTTTGTAACAAATATACTTCCCAAGTAAAAAAAGGTGCAGCGCACCGAAACAGATTTTTATTTCCAACTGGTTTAAATGGAAGATAAACCTAGATTCTAAAATTTAAAATTCCAAGTAACACTTGGTAATACCGGGAATAAAGAAACTTGTTTTGCTTGTACTTTAAATGTTCCTTGCAACACATCTCCGCTCGAATCGAAATACAAGAAATAAGGATTCATACGATTATAAACATTGAAAACACTGAAGTTCCAACTACTTTGATAATTTTTACACCAGCTTTTTGGAACAACAATCGTTGAAACATCTTTTCCTTTTCTTGTGTAACGTTTTTCCAATCTCTTCTTACGTTTCTCCATTTGTTTAACTCTATTTGGAGTGTAGGTTGCAGATAAATCCATTCGGTGATAAGGCTTAAAGCGGTAAGAGTTTCTTTCTCCATACTGCACATTAATTGATTGCTCAAAATAATATAATGAGTTTGGTAATGTTCCAGTATTACCCGTTGAGTAAACCCAAACACCTGAAAAAGTCCAGCGAGGATTTGCATCATATGTTGCAACTACTGATACATCATGTCTTCTATCGTATTTGGCATAAAATGTTTTTCCTAAATTAATTTCAGCGAAGGTACGTTTGGTCCATGAAATGGTATAACCAATCCAACCTGTAAATTTGCCTTCGCGTTTTTTTATAAATAATTCTCCTCCGTATGCTTCGCCTGTGCCAAAGGTGAAAGCATTGTCGGGATTGTCTTTTACGTTATCATCGGGTTGAGCGCCTTCTTTGTATTCAATTAAGTTTTTCATCGTTTTGTAATATGTTTCAACCGATGTTTCAAACATATTATTCATGAAGTTTTGAAAATAACCAATTGCATATTGATGCCCTGTTTGTGGTCTAATAATAGAAGTACTCGGCATCCAAACATCAGTTGGTAATGAAACAGATGATAAACTTGCCAAGTGTACATATTGTTGATTGTAGGTGTAGCTGGCTTTTAATGAGCTTGTTTTGCTTAATTTATATCTTGTTGATAAACGTGGCTCTAATCCATTATAGTCTTTTATTTTTTTGCCATTTGAGTAATCAATAGTGTCGGTAATTTTACCTACTTCATTTTTAATGTAACGGGTAAATGGACCAACTTGTGCAAAGTAACCAAAACGTAAACCGGCATGTACTTGCCATTTTTCGGTTACTTCAATGTCATCGCCAAAATAGGCTTGTGCTTCGTGGCAATAGAGTTTAATTACTTCTCCAAGGTCAAATTTTACATCACCTTGTTTCGCTGAGGCAGTGGTTGGAATAAAATTATGAAAAGTATAGTTAACACCAAAACGCATGGTATGCCTTGAGTTGGGGAAATAAGAAAAATCGTGTTTTAAATTATAATCACGTACTCCCGAAAATAATTTGAATTCAAAATTATCTTGAATAGCACCTAAAGTAAAGTCGTAATAACTAAAAATGGCAGAGGTGTTTGAGAATAATTTATCATTATAAATGTGATTCCACCTAAGCGCCGCTGTGGCATTTCCCCAAGGAACTTGAATGTTAAATCCAGCATCCGAATCTGAAAAACGAAATTTGTCTTGGCCAAAATAACCACTTAAAAACAATTTATTTTTCTTGTTGATTTGCCAATTGAATTTGGTGTTTAAATCATAAAAGAAATAACTAGTTCCTTTAAATGGTGAGTTTCTTGCATTAAATATTGGTTTTACAATTGCATCAATATAAGTTCTACGAGCAGAAATAATAAAAGAGGCAGTATCTTTTTTAATTGGACCTTGCACTGTTAAACGCGAGGATATTAAACCAATTCCACCATCCACTTGAAACTTTTGGTTGTTACCTTCTTTCATGGTAATATCCAATACAGATGACAAACGTTGCCCGTATTGAGCAGGCATTCCACCTTTAATTAAGTTTACATTTTTAATTGCATCCCCATTAAAGACAGAAAAGAAACCCATTAAATGCGAGGCATTGTAAACCACGGCTTCATCTAATAAAATTAAGTTTTGATCAGGACCGCCTCCACGCACATAAAAACCACTTTGTCCATCACCAGCTGATTTAACTCCTGGAATTAATTGAATACTTTTCATAATATCCACTTCGCCCATAAAAGCAGGAAGCTTTTTAATTTGCTGTATATCCATTTGCACGGCACTCATTTGCGAGCTGTTTACATTTTCAGAAGCTTTTCCATTAATGGAAACTTCTTCGGTTGTAATTGCACTTGGAATAAGAGATATATCAATCGATTGATTTTTATCTAATGTAATTTGTTTCTCGAAAAGTTCGTAACCCAAATAGCTGCATACCAATGTATAATTGCCTTTTGGAGCATTAATAGAGTAAAAGCCATATACACTTGTTGCTGCGCCAACAGTAATTTCTTTTAAATACACATTTGCACCAATGGCAGTTTCACCATTTGACTTATCTTTTACAGTTCCACTTACAGTAAATTTTTGAGCTGATGTTTTTATCGCTAAAAATGTAAGTAGTATGTAAAGAAAATGTTTCAAAATTATTTTAATTCATCTGGAATAAGACAAACAGGAACAGGTTCCATTTTGTGTTTGTTAGCTTTATTACGTTGCAAATAAATATCCATTACTTTTTGCTGGTCTTCGTTTAATGAATACGATTCTTTTTTTAAT
>CANJJP010000408.1 GCA_947474485.1 Bacteroidota bacterium
CAATTGGAATGCACTGCGGTGGAAAAGATCACGCAACAGTATTACATGCTTGCCGTACAGTAAACAACTTAATGGATACTGATAAACGTTTCAGAGCTTATATTGATGAGTTAGAAAAGAAAATTAGCATTCACTCTTAATTGATAGAATAATGATAATAAGAAAACCCTGGCTGAAAAGTCGGGGTTTTTTATTTAAAGGTATTTGATATATTTGAAAAAATAATTTGAAATCATTTTATAAAATAGATATGACTCCAATAAAAATCACAATCGAAGCAAGCATCAACGCAGATGCTAAAAAAGTATGGGATTATTATACTAACCCAACGCACATTGTAAATTGGAATTTCGCTCATCCTTCTTGGTGTTGCCCAAAAGCAGAAAACGATATGCGCATAGGAGGAAGGTACTGCGCACGAATGGAAGCCAAAGATGGAAGTTTTGGTTTTGATTTCGAAGCCTTTTACAGTGAATTGGTAATGGGAGAAAAATTTACTTACGGTATGCCTGATGCCAGACAGGTAAGTGTGAGTTTTACAGATAATAATGGTAGTACAGATATTACAATTGTATTTGATGCAGAAAACATTAATCCAATAGAAATGCAAAAGGCTGGCTGGCAATCTATATTGGATAATTTTAAAAGGTATGTGGAAGAAAATTAAGATGAAATTTTTTTACTTTATAATTAGGTGTTACAATTCAATGGCTTCTCTGCAGCTATTATTGTAATTGAATGAAAAGTAGTTTAATAAGAATTAATTGCATACAATACAAAAGGTTTAAACGCATTGTTTTACTCCCCACTTTGCAATTAATACACAGGCAAAGATTAACATCATTCACATTATCAAATTTTCAAATCAGCATCTTATTTCTTCATCTCCACTAAATCTCCGCTGCATCATTAACATAAAAACCTTTTTTCTAATTAATCTTAATTAATAAAGAAATGGCTTGTTGGGTTTCGCCTAATTTGGCATAACTTAAAGCGCGGTGCCACTCAGCTTCTTGTTGAAACAAATTATTCTTGATTTTTAAAACCATATTTAAACGTTGAATAGCAACCGATGCGCAATTTTACCAAACAGACACAGATTACACGGAGGAACACGGAAAGATTTCGTAAACTATCTGTGAAACTTTGTGCCCTCCGTGTCTCCGTGGTTTAAAACTAAAAAACCATTTCACTGCCCATCTTCCGATTGCTTATTTCTTGAGGCTTTTAAGTTTAGTTGGCGGCTAACAGAAAATACTAAACCTATATTGTAACCTGGCATAGAAGCTTTTGGTAATTGTTTTCGAACAGGAATGAGGGAGTTGATTAATCGCAAGCCTGTGCGCCATTTTTCGTTGAATACGTAGCCAGTTCCTATATTTAAAGTATAGTCTACTTTACTGAAGGTATAATAATCTGGATTGTATGGAAGTACTCCTCCAATAATAACTTCTCCAGCGCCGGATAATGTTGCTAATCCTACACCAAATTCAAAGTAAGCCTTTTTTTTGTTGTATTGGAAGAGAATTGGAACTTCATAGTAAGATAGCTGAAGCAAATAATCACCATTTTTGGGATGATTTGGATTGTATGTACCATTTCCTTTATAAGAATAAATGAGTTCAGTCTGCATGGTCCAATTTTTACTCATTTTTATTTGAAACCACAGGCCACCGATCATTAAGCCTGCTCTTGGGAAAGCTTTTACAGCACTGCCTGTAATAGTGTTTATTCCCAGACCCAATTTAAACCCAAATTTAAAATGATTTTTAAATTGACCTTGCCCACAAACATCAAGGCAACATATTGACATTATAAGAAAAGCGTAGAGTTTTTTCATTGCCACTTAACGCAATTGTTATGTGAAAATTGTGCTAATTGAAAGGATTGTATTTGTGAGCATTTAAACATAAGATAAATTGTGTGTGCCACATTCTGCTATTTGCTAGGTCAATGATGCTTAGGAAAGGATGAAGGAGTAGATTTTCAATTTAATTTACTGATTTTTAATTGCCCTAAATGTTTATATTTGTTTAATTGATGTAATCTTTATTAAACCTATATAATTATATGATACCTGATTATCAATCTATAATGCTTCCTTTGCTTGAAATTATTTCTGATGGTAAAGAATATAAAATGCGGATTGTAACAGATGAACTAGCTTTAAAGTTTGATGTAACCGAAGAAGAACAAAAGGAATTATTGCCAAGTGGTGCAGCACCAGTTTTTTATAATAGGACAGCGTGGGCTAAAACTTATTTGAAAAAGGCAGGGTTAATAGATAGTCCAAAGCAAGGTATTGTAATAATTTCGAAACGAGGATTAGATGTTTTAAAGAAAAAACCAAGTTCAATTAATGTAAAATACTTAAAGCAATTTTCTGAGTTTATAGAATTTCAAACTTCAAAACGTGAAGGCGAAGTTGAATTGGAAAGTATTGACGACCAATCTAAAGAAACTCCTGAAGAATCTTTAGAAACAGCCTATCAGAAAATAAGAAAATCATTAGCATCTGAACTAATAAATAAAGTTGTCGAGTTGTCTCCTGCTTTCTTTGAAAAACTTGTAGTTGAACTTTTAGTTAAAATGGGATATGGTGGGTCAATAAAAGATGCTGGAAAAGCAATGGGAAAAAGTGGTGACGGAGGCATTGATGGTACAATCAAAGAAGATAAACTTGGGCTTGATATAATATATATACAAGCTAAGCGATGGAGGCCAGGAAATGTAGTTGGTCGACCTGAACTTCAAAAATTTGTTGGAGCTTTAGCCGGACAAGGAGCTAAGAAGGGTATTTTCATTACCACTTCTAACTTTACAAAGGAAGCTATCGAATACACTCCAAGAAATGAAACTAAAATTGTTCTTATTGATGGGCACCAATTAGCTCAGCTAATGATTGACTATAATCTTGGATGTACTCCTCAACAGACATATGAAGTTAAGAAAATAGATAGCGACTATTTTGGTGAAGAATAGTTAGAATAGCTGTACGAAATTATATCAAATTTGGATAATCTAAAAAAACTATCGCTACATACTACTGAAAAGCGGATTTATAATTAATGATAACAAAAACTCCCGCTCTATTCGAG
>CANJJP010000409.1 GCA_947474485.1 Bacteroidota bacterium
AGAGCAACTGCTACAGATGAACCTGCAACGCTTCTTACACAGTTAAAAGGAACTACTTACGAGTTTAGGTAAAACATGAGCGTTTTGGGCTTAATCCTGTAAGTTCATCTCAATAATTACCATTCAAAAAGTTATCTTCTATGCCTTGTTTAAAACATAGCTTTAAAGCTGATTTTGAGGGCATTTTTTACAAATTATTGATTATCTTTGAGTTGAAAACAATCTTTTTTGGTTTATGACTCTATTCAAAAAGAACTATTTATATCTATTCCTCCTGTTTTTAGTTGTTTCCTTTAATCTAAAGGCGCAAGTAACTGCAAATTTCTCAGGATCCGTTACAAGCGGTTGCGCGCCATTATTAGTTCAATTTACCGACCTTTCAACTGGAAATCCAACTTCATGGAATTGGGTTTTTGGAAACGGAAATACTTCAGCAAACCAAAATCCTTCAGCAATCTATGCAAATCCTGGAACTTATACGGTTACTCTTACTTCATCTGCGCCAGGCTCAAGTGATGTTGAAACTAAACTTGCATACATTACTGTTTACGCTAAACCAACTGCCAATTTTACATTAAGCGAAGACACCACTTGTGTTGGACAAAATATTGTTTTTACTGATGCTTCTACATTAGGAGCTGGAGGAGCAACCATTACTTCTTGGAATTGGGATTTTGGTGATGGTACTCTGCAAAACATAGCAATTAACAATACAACTCATTCATATGCTGCAGCAGGTACTTTTCCAGTTAGTGTTATTATTACTGATCAAAATGGATGTAGTGGTGCTAAAACAAAAAATGTTTTTATCAATAATTTCCCAAATCCATCTTTCACAGCAGCGCCAATAAGAGCATGTACCGCTCCGCTTCTTGTAACTTTTACAAATACAACATCAACAGTAACGGGTAGTACATTTTTGTGGAGATTTGGTGATGGTACAACTTCAGCATCTCAAAATCCTACTCACACATATAACGCGCCTGGCAGTTACAATGTTACATTAATTGTTAATCAAGGCGGTTGTACCGACTCCATAAAAATTAACAATAGAGTTGTTATTAGTGATATTGTAGCAGGATTTAACGCTTCAACGACAACAGTTTGTGAAGGTAGCAGTGTAACGTTTACCAATACAACAGCACCCGTATCTGTAAATACTAGTTGGGATTTTGGCGATGCAGGAGCAGCAGCAACCACAAATGCAAATCACATCTATGCTACTGCCGGAACCTATACTGTTACAATGAATGCAACTGATGCAAATGGATGTACTGGTTCTGCAACAAATACAATTACAGTGAATTCTTTTCCTATTGTAAATTTTACATCAAATGTTACTCAGGGTTGTTCGGTTCCATTTGCTGTTAACTTCACAAACACTTCAACTGGTGGCTCAACTTTTAATTGGAATTTTGGAGATGGTAGCTCTTCTGCTTCTTCAAACCCTTCACACACATACACCGCCACAGGAACTTATCCAATAACACTTACAGTTGGCAATGCAGGCGGCACTTGTTCTGATTCATTAAAAATAAATAACTACATCACTATTACACTCCCAGTTGCAAACTTTACTACTAATCCTGATAGCGGTTGTGTTTCTTTAAATGTAGCTTTCACAAGTACAAGCACAAGTACTTTTGATCCAATAACAAGTTATCAATGGACCTTTGGTAATGGAAATGCCACTACCGCTACCCCTACTACTAATAATACTTATGCAGCTAGTGGAATATTTTCTCCACGATTAATTGTAATTACAGGATTAGGTTGTAGAGATACATTTGATTGTGTTAATTGTGTAAAAACAGGTACGCCACCAAATTCAAATTTTACTTTAGTAGATAACACAATTTGTTTTGGACAACTTGCTCAGTTTAATGAAACAGCTACTGGTGAAACAGGATACAAATGGTTATTTGGAGACAATGGCACATCACTGCTTGATGACCCCACACATAATTACGCCGATACAGGAACTTTCCAAATTAAATTAATTGCGTTTAAAAATGGTTGCGCTGATACTTCTGCACCTCAATTAATAAGAATTGATGGGCCTAAGGCACGTATGACTAGAACAATGAGTTGTACAAATTATTATGATGTAGTATTTAATAGCACTTCAGTTATGGCGGATTCTATTTATTGGAATTTTGGCGACGGTACAGGTGATTTAACCAATACAACACCAATTACACATGTATATGGAACAAGAGGTATAAAAACTGTAACTATAGAAGCTTATAACTTTACCACAGGTTGTGCAGATACCACAACTTTAAACATTAGAATTACCGAACCAATTGCTGCATTTACAACTGTCGCATCAAATGGTTGCTATCCTTTTACTGCCGCATTTAATAGTTCAACTTCACAAGATGCTTCAACCTATTCATGGAATTTTGGAGACCAAAGCACATTATTAGATGTATCTGCATCTGCGAACCCAAATTACACCTACTCTGCTCCAGGTGCAAATCAAGTAAAACTAGTTATTACAGATGTTAATGGATGTCAAGACTCTATTACAAATCCACTCAACACTTTAGGTCCACTTGTTGGATTTGAATCAACTACAATTGGAGGTTGCATTCCTCTACCAGTTACTTTTACCGACACATCAATTGTTACATCCCCAATTACTTCATGGACATGGGATTTTGGAGATGGTAATACTGTTACTAATATTGTAAGTACTGTAACTCATACTTATTCTTCACCAGGAAACTATGCAGTTACTTTAACTGTTACAGATAATACAGGATGTACACAAAGTAAAACGGTTGCTAACTTTATTCAACCAACTTTTCCTATCCCTGCATTAGCTGTCGACACATTTGCTTGTGCTAACGAAGTAATAACATTTAATGCTTCAGCAACCAATGCAGTTGGCGAACAGTACATTTGGGATTTTGGAGATGGAACTACAGACACTACTCTAATAGCAACAACAACGCACGCTTATCTTAATGACAATCTTTATACTGTAACTTTAAGAGTTGAAGATGTAAATGGTTGTGACAGTACAATTACTAAAACAATTAGGATTTTAAAACCAGATGCTAATTTTGCCATGACGA
>CANJJP010000410.1 GCA_947474485.1 Bacteroidota bacterium
ACAATGCTGATATTCATCAAATGACAATTCTAAGCATATGAAATTCAGATTAAATATTATATTGTATCGTTCCAATATCAACCATATCAAGTAAATTCGATAGACAATTAATTATTAAGATTATGCTGTCAGCCTCTACCTTTTTATATACTTTAAATAGTGTGACAGACTGTTTAAAAAAATCAGGATTTTTCACGATATACCAATCGCCTTGTTTTCTGATATCCTTAGGCTTTGAATCTATATGAGTAAAACGTAAATGTCTGATTTTAAACTACTTACAATTTTAATGTGGGCCTAATAAAATGCTTGTGCCATTTATAAAAAATAATGCTTTCTAATAAATGATATTTTAAATAGTTCTATAAATAAAGATTAATTAACTTGTTAAAAATACATATAATGAAACAACATCTTAACACTCTTCTCATTTGTTTAGCAGTAATCCTTGGTTTAGTGATATTAGGGAATGCCTACAAATACAAATTCACCTCCTCTGAAACAGTTTCTGTAACGGGATTATCTGAAAAAGATTTTACCAGCGACCTAATCGTATGGGGTGGATCTTTCAGCAGAACTGCCATGGATTTGAAAGAAACTTACGCTACTTTAAAACAAGACGAATCAGCTATAAAATCATATTTGAATTCTAAAGGTATTGTAGACAGTTCGATTGTATTTTCAGCTGTAAGTATGACAAAGAATTTTCAACGTCAATATGATGAAAGAGGAAATGAAATACGTGCTGATTTTTCTGGCTATACATTAACAGGAAATGTAAGGGTTGAGTCTCCTGAAATTGGAATAGTAGAAAAATTATCAAGAGAAATTACTGAATTATTGGAAAAAGGAATAGAATTGAACTCCAACACCCCAGAATACTACTACACCAAACTAAACGAACTGAAAATAGACCTTTTAGCCAAGGCAAGTGAGGATGCAAAGACAAGAGCAGAAACAATCGCTAAGAACAGCGGAGCGTCTTTAGGAGGCATCAAAAAGGCAAACATGGGAGTATTTCAAATTACAGGGAAAAATGTAAATGAAACGTATAGCTATGGAGGGTCTTTTAATACAAGTAGCAAGTTGAAAACGGCTTCTATTACTTTAAAGGTGGATTATCAGTTGAAGTAAGAATATTGATTAAAATCTATAGGAACATCCTGTTGTTAGGAAATTATCCGCTTTTATTAACTGAATTGAAGTGCCAAATGCAATATCAAATTGGAGCCTTTCATTAATAAGATAAAGTATTCCTGCATCAACATTATGAGATGGTCTTTGATCTTTTTCGAAAATTGAAAAATACTCGAAAAAGGTTTAAATTTTTTCACTTGGAGAATAGCCAAAATTAAAAGTGCAGTTCATTGTTTTGAACGTTGGAGATGACCCAATGTTATAGCTCAATGAAATTCTATCTGTCACGTCATTTTGAAAAGCTAGCTTTATATCAATTGGATTTTCTGAAATCTTAAAGTCGTTACTTGCAAATTTTCCCGGCCTTAGATAACCAACCAATGTTATTGCTGGAACTAAATTATTTTGTTTCAAAATACGTTGTTTTACACTAATGCCTAATGGCATAATACCTTTTGAAAGATCCATTTGAGCATAATCTATTAGAAATCTAGCTTCAGTACTTTTAGAAATCCCATATCTCAACATCAAGTTATTTTGAAAGCTATTTTTTGCTATTTGAATCCCCTCTTCTAATTGAAAGTGATTTTTAGGTAATACATATGTTCCATCACTTTGATCAGGCCTGTCTGTATTGATAGGATTTTGAGCAAATACAATTTGTACAATTAAAATAGAAACGGATAAAAATAATAATGATTTCAAATTATTTTATTGGTTCTAAAAAAACATGATTATCCCAAAATTTCTTACAACTTGTATACAATGCCAAATCCATAGAGCTTAAAGGAATGGGCATTGCAGGTGCTCCTGGAAATGAAGAAATAAATAAATACCCTTTATTTAAAGGCTTTAATATTAATGTACAAATACTTGTAATCGGAAAGTCTGAAATTTTGTAATGTAACAGTTCAATATCACGAGTCTTCTTTAAAGAAATATATCTTCTTTCATTTTCTGGAATGTCCTGAATAGGAATCACAGCTTGCGAACCAATTCCATTTGGAAAATCAGAAATAGGGACATTGCATTCCAGAATTAAATTCCCATTAATACCAATAGTCTCATTAAAAGGATATTGTTGAAATCTGTCTAATATGCTACTTATACTGATTGCAAAATCACTTTTAAATTTAGATCCGACAAGTGACAATTCATTAGTAATATCATTTTGAGAATAGCCTTCGTTTACGAGGGCCGTATTAACTTCAGGAGCTGCATTTTCAAAATGCCTAAGCATGTGAAACTCCGATTGAATTCCATATGTAATATCTCCTATTTGAACCATCTAGAAATATATTTCTTAGCTGAAGCAATTTTTTCTGGCATGATGTAATTAATTATAAATAAAACAATGCCTAAAATCAACATCATTAAAAGTGTGTAAAACAATAAACTTGACAACCCAAGATAATCTTTAGCGATAGACAACCCATTCAAAATAGGTTGTACTGAACTAATTGCACCAAGTGCTGTTACTGCCTGGAGCAGCATGTTTGTTCTTGACTGCTTTTCTTCTTGAATTGCGGAAGACAATTTATTTATTCTGTTTTGAAAAGCAGATAATTCTTCATCCAACTTTAAAGCTAATCCCATTTTCTCAAAAAGTTCGTTTGGTAGAAAATTAAAAGAAATATGACTTAGATTATAATCGTTAAGAAACCCTTCGAATTGGCTTCTTAGTTTAACTGGCTTGTCATGTAATTCAGAATTATACCTGTAAATATTGTACTTAAAAAATAACCTAAAAAGATATATTCTAAAATAGGTGTACTCCCATGTTGAAATTTGCCAATCTTCTTTCAATATACCATTACCAACACAAGTAAAACTATCAAATAAGCAAAGGGCTTCCCAATTATTGAATACTGAAATCTTATTCTTAGAAACTTCTTCTAGGTATTCAGAACTAGGCGCAAAATCA
>CANJJP010000411.1 GCA_947474485.1 Bacteroidota bacterium
ACGAATTATTTTTTGTTCAATCATTTCAATTCCTTTTAAGGTTTTCTGTAGTTCTGCAGCAACGCTGCCTTCCAGTGTTTTATCAATTTGCCCCGCTGTTGTTTTTATTTTTTCGAATAAAGTGTTTAATTCATTCTTCTCCGCACTTAATTCAATTTCTTCAGCTTCTGAACTGATTAGTTTTTTGGTAAGTGTTTCAATACTTTCAAATAAATCGAGAAATTCGAAATTTAGTTTTTGTAATTTACCTTGACTTCCTTTATCAATAACCATTGCAAAGTTTCTTGGTTGTAAAAGCGGGTAGGGTAGGGCAAATGCCTCGAACATTTTTTTGTATTGCAACCAGTAAACAATTTCTCCAGGACCGCCAACATAAGCAATGTTGGGCATTATTTTTTGCTGGTACATTGGACGCAAAATAACGTTCGGACTAAATATTTCAGTTTCCGATTCTAATTTTTGCTCTAGTTCCGTTTTGCTAAATTCAATACTTGTATTATTAACACAATATTTATCACCTCTAAGTTCTATACGTTCTCTAAGGTTTGTATCTGTATAAAATACATTTATTTCTCTAGGGTTTACCTGAACAGAATAACCGTTTTCAGTTAGATAGTTATTAGTTTCACTTACTGTTTTAATAGCTGTATTTTCAAAAATGTCTTTTTTAAATTCAGTAATAAATTGTTTTTTCAATTCTTTGTTGTCTGCATCTAAAATCACTAAACCATAATTGTCAAATAATTCGTTTACCAATAAACGCGTTGCTGTTGCTAGGTTACTTGATTTATAAAAGCTTTCAATTTTAGTGTATAATTCAACAGCTCTATCACTTGTTCCTAAAATTGTTTTTAGTTCTTCTAAAGCAGGGGCAATTTCATTTAATTTAAAATCTCCTACCTTACCTTTTTGTTCGGTTTGCCAAGCTAATTTTTTTCCAAACAAATATGCGTGATTCACTTCTTCAAAATCATGATCTTCGCTTGCCATCCAATATACAGGGACAAAGTTTTTATCTGCATGTTTTTTATTTAGCTCTTCACAAAAATTAATTACTGTAAGTATTTTGTATATAAAGAACAAAGGTCCAGTAAGCAAACATAGCTGATGACCTGTGGTTACTGTAAATGTATTATTGCTTCTTAATAATTCAATATTTTGCTTTGTAAGGTCTGAAATTGAAATGCTTGAATTTTGTTTTATTAATTCTTCAACTAATAAATTTCTATCAACATGTGCAAATGAATTGGCTTTTAAATATTCGTTTACATCAAAATTACTAAAATGAAAATCATACAGTAATTTCGTTTTTTCGTTTTTAGAAACGAAGTCCAACATCAATTTTGAAAATTGCCCCGTTGACTCTAAACTAGTTGTTTGTGATTTGTAGCTCATCTTACCAGCCCATATTAATTAAAACATCTATCACACTCGGAAATGTATTTTTCATAGGCTTAGCAATTTCTTTTTTCTTATACATTTTTAATTCGGTAATGCCTTCTTCAATTTGAGGAACTAACATTTGCTTAGTAGGCATAGTCATTTCATACCAATGGGTTTTCTTTAGAATTAAATCACCTTTTAAAGTATAGATATGATACGTTGCAGGAAGTACCTTAATTATTTTTAATTTTGAAACTCCGCACTCTTCTTCACATTCTCGTACTGCTGCTTTTTTTGGAGTTTCGCCTTTATCTATTTTTCCTTTTGGCAAATCCCATTTGTTATTACGATACATAAACAAAGCACCATCTGCATTATGAATAAATCCACCAGCAGCTTCAATAATTTTAAACAAACTAAAAAATAGTTTTTGAACTTTGGTTTGTTTCTCCGAAATAAAAACAAGGGCACTGCAATTATCCTGTTTCAAAAACCATTCAAAATCTTGCTTTAAACTGTTTAAATCTTCCGAATTACTTAATACCGTCAATTTTTTGTCGTAGTCAGGCAGGGATTGGTCTTTATTTAAAAAGCATACTTGCTTTTCGTTGAAGTAGATAGTTAAATTGTTCATAACTCAGCGATAGGGTTTTTAAGCAGAATGGTAAATTTGTAGCATGACAACCATTGATATTTCATCTCACAAAATTGCAGAATATTTACTTCAAATCAAAGCTATTAAACTTCAGCCAGAAAATCCCTTCACTTGGGCATCTGGATGGAAGTCGCCAATATACTGCGATAACCGCAAAACGCTTTCTTATCCTGTTGTACGTACTTTCATTCGCCAACAGTTTGTAGAAACAATTAAGAAAGATTTTGGTAAGCCTGATGTTATAGCAGGTGTTGCTACCGGTGGTATTGCTCAAGGAGCTTTGGTTGCGCAAGAATTAGGATTGCCTTTTGTTTACGTTCGTAGCGAAGCAAAAAAACATGGTATGACCAATATGATTGAGGGCGTTATTGAAGCGGGGCAATCTGTTGTTGTTATTGAAGATTTAATTAGCACAGGTGGCAGCAGTCTTAAAGCAGTGGAAGCTTTGCGTGAAGCAGGGGCAGTAGTCAAAGGTATGGTTGCTATCTTTACATATGATTTTAAAATTGCAGCAGATAATTTTGAAGCGGCAAAATGTCAATTAATTACATTAAGTGATTATAATATTTTGATGGATGAAGCTTTAAAAAAGAATTATATCACCGAAAAGGATGTGGATTCGCTAAAAAAATGGCGTGAAGCACCTGATAAATGGGGTAACTAAATATGAGCAACATAAAAGTAGTAGTAGTAACTGGCGGACTTGGTTTACTTGGTAAAGCTTTCTTAAAGTCTTTAATAAGTAATGGACACATTGCTGTTGCTGCTGATATTAGTGATGCTGCTTCGGCTGATTTTATTAGTGAATTAAAAAAGGAAAATCTTCCAACCGAAAATTACTTTTACGTTTCTATAGATATCTCTTCGAAACAATCTGTACTTAATTGTATTGATGTTGTTGCTAAAAAGTTTGGTCGTATTGATGCCTTAGTTAATAATGCACATCCTCGTAACGCTAATTACTTAAAAAAATTAGAAGAGGCTGAACATGCAGATTTTTGTGATAATTTGAGTACGCA
>CANJJP010000412.1 GCA_947474485.1 Bacteroidota bacterium
ATTTTAGTCATTGTATTGCCATTATTAAAGCCCATTTTTCTGTTTACGGAAGTTTAGGAAAAACAATAAGTAAACGAAAGGCTTTCAAAACTCTCCCTAATTTTACTGCAAGTAAAACACAAATACTAAACAACAACATTGTGTTTTTAAATCAAATTAAAAAGGTGAAAAAGTTTTTGGATATTAATTGGTAGCTACAGAATATTCTTTTTTTTAATATTCAAAACAGAGCATAATAGCTGTTACTATAAAAGAAAATTGAGTTTTAAAAACGGAGCTGAAAGTATTAAATTCAGCTCCGTATATTTTATACTACTTCAATACCTCTGCTAACTTATTATAAAGGTCTTCGCCTCTTAAGTTTTTAGCAACAATTTTACCTTCTTTGTCAACTAAAATATTTTGAGGAATGCTTTTGATGCCGTACATTTTTCCAACTGCATTTCCCCAGCCACCTAAATCAGAAACTTGTGTCCAAGTTAATTTATCCTTTTCAACTGCTTTTAACCAAGCTTCTTTTTTGTTATCGAAAGATACACCTAAAATAGTGAAACCTTTATCTTTAAAATCGTTGTATGCTTTTACTACATTTGGATTTTCTGCACGGCATGGTCCGCACCAGCTAGCCCAAAAATCTACTAACACATATTTTCCTTTGAAAGAAGACAGAGTAACAGCTTTTCCATCTGCATCATTTTGCGAAAAATCCATTGCAGTATAACCAATGCTTGTGCCTTTTGCTGTTGTAATTAAATCGTATGCCAATTTACCAAACTTACCTTTTTTTACTTCTTCTGAAAATGAGTTGTACATTTTTTCCATTGGCTCAATTTTCGGTTCGTCTTGATTACTTGCAAATAGCGCATAAGCTGCAACTGGAGATGATGCATTTGAACTGATGAATTCGTTTACTTGTCCCTCTTGGGTTTTCATGAACTCCATGTATTCAGCATTTATTTGTTCCATTTTAGCTTTATCACCTGATTGTTGTGCAGATTGAAAATCAAAAGATAATTTATTCTTTTTCTCATCAGAAGCTTTTACAATAGTTATGTATTTTTTATATGCATCTTGAGATGGACCTGCGGTTACTTCGGCATCACTAATCTCAGAAACTTTACCTTTAATTTTAACTTCACCTTTATCTACGAAGAAAATCAAATATTTTTGTGACTTAGTATCATTGTAAAGCCAATACATATTTGGTTCTTTTGTAGAACCTTTAAACTTAAATTTAGTTAAGGAAGCTTTTGTTGAATCAGTAACTATTTTATCGTCCCATTTGTATGACAAATACACATAAGAATTTTCGTTTAAACCTGTTAACTCACCATCAATCGTGAATGATTGTCCCTTTTGTGCAATAGCAGTAAGACTTATCAAGCCAACTGCTGCAAATTTCATTTTATTAAGTAATCTCATTTTAAGTTTTTACGTTTATTACAAATACTATTCCAACAAATATAAAGAAACAATTCCTTAACAAACACATATTAACATTTGTTATAGCTAGAATATGCTGAAATGAAGTAATAAACAGATTTTTTTAGTAATTTTAAAACGAAATTTTGACTTATGTACAGCGGAAAAATTAAGTTTTTTAACCAAAAGAGCAAATTTGGTTTTATTATATGTAATGAAGACGGCAAGGAATATTATGTTCATGCTAAAGATGTTGAAGGCGGGGCAAGTATAGATGCAGAAGACAAAGTAAGCTTCGAATTAAAAGAAGCGAAAAGAGGACCGGAAGCAGTGAATGTAAAAAAACTATAATTTATGCAAAATCAAAAACAACTAAGTAAAATAATTATTGCAGTTGTTTTTCTATTTACCATCGTTTGCTTTTTCTTTATTAGCAAACTAAAATTTGATTACGATTTCGAAGCATTTTTCCCTAACGAGGACAAAGAACTTGTTGTTTACGAAAATTTTAGGAAAACATTTGAGCACGACAACGAATTTGTTTTAATTGGTATCGAAAACAAAAAAGGAATATTTAAAAAAGATTTCCTTACAAAAATCGATAGCCTAACAAAACTTCTCAAACCTATTGAGCATGTTGATAGGGTGATGTCTCCTACTAATTTAAAACAGTTAAATTTTGCGGGACTTAGTCCAATTGAAGTAAACCTGCTGCATATTAGCGACACAAGTTTATACAAAGAAGATTCCATTAACGTTTACAACTCACCCGAATTAATTGGCTCTTTTTTTCCAGCAGATGCAAAATCAGTTTGTTTATTTATAAAAACAGCTGACGGCCTTTCGAAAACAAAAAGTGATTCGCTTGCTAAAAGAATTGAACGAACCTTTAGGGCATTTAATTTTGATGAAGTACATTATGTAGGACGTATTGTTGCGCAAGATGTTTACTTAACTAATCTAAGTAAGGAATTTGTCATCTTTTTATTGCTTTCATTTGCAGTAGTAATTCTATTTCTGTTCCTGACCTTCCGTTCCTTTTATGGCATTTGGGTTCCGGTAGTTATTGTATTACTATCTATTTCTTGGACATTAGGAATAATGGGAATGTTGGGTAAACCAATAGATATTATGACGGTGATGTTACCTACCATGATATTTATTGCGGGTATGAGCGATGTGGTTCATTTCTTCACTAAATATTTTGATGAACTTCATAAAGAAACTCCAAAAGAAAAAATATTTAAACTCATTTTAAAAGAAGTTGGTTTCCCTACTTTCCTAACTTTAATTACAACTATTGTTGGTTTTCTTTCGCTTCTATTCTCAAGCATAAAGCCGATAAGAGATTTTGGAATTTACACCTCATTAGGCATCACCATTGCCTTTATACTAAGCTATACCCTACTTCCAGCAATTATGTTTTTGTACACGCCTAAAAAAATCGTGATTCATCAAACTGAAAACAGTGCTACAAACAATAGTATGCGTAAGTTATTTTTCTGGATTTTTAGAAAACAAAAATTGATTCTGTTTATCACCTCTGTTGTTTTAATCATCTCTGTTTTTGGAATCAGCAAAATTAAAGTGAATAATATTTTACTAGAAGACTTATCCGAAAAAGTAAAAA
>CANJJP010000413.1 GCA_947474485.1 Bacteroidota bacterium
AGTTTTGTGAGCGGAAACTTATCCGTTAAAGTTTCAGATAATTGTGGCACTAGTAATCCAACATTGTTAGCACTATCTTTGTCAAATTCTTATGCGGTTGGCAATATTTCAGGGCCACAAATAGTTTGCTCTTATTTAAATTCAAGTTTAGCTACTTATTCAGTTGCATCTGTTTTAGGTGCTTCAACTTATTCATGGACCGCACCAACTGGAGCTACAATATTTAGTGGCCAAGGTTCAAACATTGTGCAAGTTAATTATCCATTAGGATTTAATTCGGGCACTATAACTGTATCTGTTGCATCATATTGTGGTTCAGGAAGCACTAATAAGTCGTTAGCTGTTAATGTATTGCCTTCTGATCCTGGCTCTATCACGGGAGTAAGTTGCATTACAATTGGTAATTCTAGTGCATATAGTATAGCTGCTGTTACCGGTGCTACAAGTTATAGTTGGACTGTACCTGTTGGAGCAACTGTTACTTCCGGTCAAGGAACTACAAATGTTAATATTTCATATGCTTCAAATTTTGCAGGTGGTAATATTTCTGTATCAGCTATAAATTCTTGCGGCAGTTCTTCCTCTAATTCTCAAAAATATGTTGGAATTGGTGCACAAACGCCAGCACAAATTTTTGGTCCGTCAGTTGTTTGTAGTATAGTTGGAACAACTAATACAGCAACCTATTACGTGAGTCCGATGCCTGGAGTAACATCTTATCAATGGGGTGTAGTATCTACAGCTAATATTGTTACTGGTCAAGGAACAAATACAATTACAGTTAGATTTAATTCAACATTTACAAGTGGTAACATCTCTTGTATGTCTATAACTGAATGTGGTAGTAGTGCTATGCGTTATTTTTCAGTAACAAAGTCGCCTACTACTACAAATGCAATATCAGGTTTAACAGATGTGACTAGTTTTGTTGGCACAGGAACAACAACATCCTATTCAACAGCATTAATATCGGGTGTAAATTCATATTCTTGGACAGTAACTGCTGGCATAAATATTATCTCTGGTCAAGGCTCTAATAGTGTTAATTTAAGTTTTGTAAATGGTTATACTTCTGGTACTGTAACTGCAAGGGCTGAAACAACATGTGGAAATGCAAATCCTGCATCAATTGTAGTAACTGCAGCACCACCATCAATTCAACTAAGCCCTAGCACAGGTTCAACAACGGCTCTAAGTTTAACTCAATTAACAACCCAAAGTGCTTCTTGTTATGGTTACAAGGATGGTTCGGTTACTATACAAATGGATGGTGGCGTTTCTCCTTATACACTTGAATTTAATGGAAATATTATTAAAAATTCAAAAACAATTAGTGATTTAGCAGCTGGTAATTATACAGTTAATGTTACAGACTTTAATGGTATATCATCAAAAGTGGATTTCACTATAGAGGAACCTCAAAAGTTAGAAGCCAAATCATTTGTTATTGTAAACCCTTCACTTCAGTTATTAAATGATGGTGTCGCCGTAATTAGCGCAAAAGGCGGAACAGGAATGTATTCTTATAGCTGGAGTCATTCAGAGAACACTCAGGAGGTTAATAATTTATCGCCAGGTACTTATACAGCTACTGTTACTGACGAAAATCAATGCTCATCTAAGGTTGAAGTCATAGTTGTTAATGATGAAAATAAAACATTTATGGCAGAAGATTCAATTGAATTAAATATATATCCAGTTCCTGCTATCAATGAGTTAAATGTTGCGATTAAAAATGCTCCAGAGGTTAATTATTTATTGCAAATAATTTCAGTTGATGGAAAGCTATTTTTTAATGAAATATTAATGCCTGATTTTAACAGTAAAACTGCTCTTAATACATCAGTTTGGCCAAGTGGCTCCTATTTTGTGAAGTTGATTGATCAAAATGGAAATACGGTTTTAGTTAAGCAAATAGTTGTTGAGCATTAACGTGATTAAAAGAACTGACGAAAAAACACGATACGGAAATATATTTTAAATAAATATTAATTGTTTTGTAAACAATATCAAAAAAAATTAAAAATTATGTCAACATTTACTAGGATTTTTTTCTTGATTAATTGTTTAATATTGAGCTTTATTGGAACAAGTCAAACTTTGTTAATAAACCCCAGCAATGAAGGAGGTTTTGAATTACCTGGTGGTTTAGCTGGTAATGGATGGAGTTCTGTAAATTCAACAGTTAATAATTGGTTTGTTTCTGGAGATGCTATTCCTTTTTTGGGTTCAAATTCTGCCTTTATTTCTAATACAAGTGGAGTAACTTATAGTTATACAAATACGGTAACTCAAACATCACACTTTTATCGAGATATAACTGTTCCTTCCGGAAATACAGCAATAAATTTAAAATTTAATTATAAGTCAGTAGGTGAACTAAATTTTGACAGACTTTTAGTATATATTGCACCTGTATCACTAACTCCGGTTGCAGATGTTCCTGCATCGAGTAATACTTTACTAGCTGGAGCTACATTGGTTTATACTGATCTTACCCAAGTTAATGCATATCAGCAAGTAAATTTGTTTTTGCCAGGTAGTTTAGCTGGTACAACGTTTAGATTAATTTTTACTTGGCAAAATGATAATACTTCAGGAGCTATTACAACGCCTACATCTATTGATGATATATACTTATATAGCCAACCATTAGCTCCTTTAAATGGTAATTACACAATTAATAATACTTTGCCAACATCTAATTCATTACCATCTGCTGGCAGTAACTTTGTAAGTTTTACCGATGCAATTAATTATTTAAATGTTCATGGTGTTTCTGGACCTGTTACTTTTAATGTATCATCAGGGCAATCTTTTTCTGAAAATCCACAAATTGTTACAGCAACAGGCACAGCTACTAATACTATTACTTTTCAAAAAAATGGAACAGGCCTTAATCCTAAATTTATTGGTAAAAATGGAATTGGAGCACTTGATGCTTGTTTCTCATTAAACGGATCTGATTACATTACATTTGATGGTATAGACCTTGAAACATTTTCCGGCTCATTAACCGGCAATCAAAAAATGGAATTCGGCTATTAC
>CANJJP010000414.1 GCA_947474485.1 Bacteroidota bacterium
TGAAACTGAGTTACCCCGCCCAACCCGATCTATCCAAACTTCTGTATTGTATCGCTTCGGCAATATGATTCGTTTCAATGCTTTCTGATTTTTCTAAATCCGCAATGGTGCGTGCAACCTTAAGTATTCGGTCGTAAGCACGCGCAGATAAACCCAAACGTTCCATTGCAGTTTTTAATAATGCGGAACTTGCTTCATCTAATTTGCAAATCGTTTGTAAGTCTTTTGTTTTCATTTGAGCATTGCAATAGATTCGATTACAACCGTCTCCGTTCTGACTCCTTTAACATAAAATTGAATCGTGGAAATATCTTTTAGCGCCACTTCATGATTTTTCAGAATAGCTTCAACAATATCTTCAGGTGAATCATTTTTAGCAGCTAAAGTAAATGAATTTTCACGGCACCCTCATCAAGAGGCCGATTGGTCTCTATTACCTTTGGTGGCGAAGCATGTTTCCATTCAATATTATAACCCGGTCGGTAATGACGTTTTTCAATTTTCAACTCTGTAAAATTAACACAAACGTGAATAGTGTTACAGAGATTGATTTAAGTGAATTAGCTAGCTTTAACATAACTCAAAGCTAAGCTGCCAGAATTATTGAAAAAAACCAACTCATTTTACTGATGTTATATAAACGAATAAAAGGATTAATAACTAATGAGAATATAGTAATTATTTTAATAATTGTCGGTTTTTAATGCGACAAAACCAACCGTATAATCCAACCGGCCAAAGAAATATTGTATATAAAATAACAGTAGTTAAATTAGCCCACCATTTCTTTTGCGCTTCTAATGATTTTACAGAGTGATTAATCGTATCATTTACTTCAAAAATAAAATTATTGTATTGCACTAAATTTGGACTTGAAGCATCCACATATTTTTTTAAATGAACATCAATGTGATTGCATTTATTTAGTATAAATTTTTGAATTTCAGAAATAGAATTCATTTTGCTAATTGCATCAACCGCAACACCAACGCCAACACCAGTGCCTACTATCGATGCTACTTTAGTAAACCTGCTTTTTGAGCTTAGGCCAACTCCTAAAGATACCCCGGCAAGCAGCGCGCCTTTTTGAGCCGCTTTATTAAGTGCTTTTTGTTTTATAATTGCTTCTTCAAAAACCTTAATGTATGAACTTAAAATAATTTGACAATTAGTAATTAGCTGGTTGTCTATTTCAGATGAAGATTGCGGACTTAATACTTTTGCTTTATCTAAGCAAAATATAACTTCCTCCATTGTTCTGCCATCAGCAAGTTGATACATTTTACAAAAACCTAATCCAATCCACGCTTCAGGCGAATTATTTTGTGTGGCAATTTGCATATAGATTGTTTCAGCCTCATTATAACGCTTACCTTTTAATGCCATTTTTGCAAAGTCTATTTGAATAGTTACATCCATTATTAATCTTTTATAAATTCTTACTCATCTGGCTTTTCAGTTCCGCCCCGTTTTTTTAAATTGTTTCTAGTCTCAATTTTGTATCATACATTTTTACATTGCAAATTGAATTACTCACAATGTCGTATAATTTGAAACAAAAATATTTTAGAACTCAATTAAAAATTGAATGGTTTGGTTTCATTTTGGTTTTTATTTAAAATGAAACCAACTTAGAGGCAAGTTTTTACGATTTTTTAGAAATTATGTACAAAAATTTCCGTTTATCTTGTTCATCTTTTGTTCGCACTATAAATCCGGGATACAATTTATTTAACTCTGTTAAATAGCGATATCTTCTAAGCTTTCTGCTTTCTAACGTTAAATGGTTAATTTCTAGCGCTATATCAAGTTCTTCCATGCTTAAAATTTCTTTATTAAGTTCAATAATTTTAAGATATGTGTTTTCTGTATTTGTAATTTGAACATCTTCTTCTTCATTCACGATTTGGCTGGGAATGATTTCAGCATTTTTCTTTACTTTTTTAAACCAAAAAAATATTCCTGCACCAAATGCTGATAGTATTATTAAAAAGTACCATGTTGATTGGCTTTGTTGTTGCTCAATGTTTACTTCTTTTTTTTGTGGCACTAAACTTTTACATAAACTACGATGAGCAGTCCAAAGTGAATCTAAATTAATTTTACAATGGCTATTATCCATCAGTGAACTGCTTGGCCATTTAAAATAGAGAGCATTATTGAGCTGATATTCTACTTCAAAACAAATAGAACATCCTACTTTCTTGTTTTCAAGAACTAAATATTTCATTTCTTTTTTATTTACAATAACAGAATAAACCTGATTGTGATACCAGAAATAGTCATTCGTTTGCGTGTAACCCGCGTCCATTATTAATTTTTTATCTGGGATTTCAAGTTTTTCCCAATGCATTTTTACTAAATCTAAAACATATAAATTAGAGTCAACAGTATTTTTTTCAGCATTATTACCTGCTTTAATATTGTTAAAACTGTAAATTTTATTGTTGTTTATAAATGTTATACCATTAATAAACGGCGGCACTTGTCCATTTGTTGGCTGATACAGCCACTCTCTTGAATTTTTTTCGAAATAAATTAAATCATTCTTGGTTGCAAAAAAGCCGTAGCCCCCTAATTGATACAATTTATTTTGCCATGCAAATAAAGTCCTAAAAAAACTAGCGCCATGAAAAGAGGAAAGGTCAAGCCTAATGGCAGAATCTCCTTTTAGTTGAAATAAATAATAATAGCCATCCGGATTAAAAAAGGTGTCTTTTTCAATTATACACAGTGTTTTTGGAGACATGTCAAGGAAAACTTGCTCACTTATTTTACCAAATTGCTCGGCAATAGTCTGCTTTATAATTTTTAGTTGCTTTGGCTTAAGCGGTTGGCTAAAAATAGTTACAGTAAATAATAATAAAATAAATGAAATCACTATTCGCATCATACCTTAATTTAAATTTTCAAGGTAAAATAACAAATCAATACATAAAAAATCGCACAAAATCAGTTTCATTTTGGTTTCAAAACCGAAATTACCAAAAAATCATCCTAAAAAGCACTCTGTTTTTGTGATATTTTAGTCCTATTTTAATGAA
>CANJJP010000415.1 GCA_947474485.1 Bacteroidota bacterium
ACAGTAGTGGTAGTTGTAAATCCAATAGGGATAAAAGAGAATTATTTTGCTTCAAACATTAGTGTTCAACCTAACCCTAACAATGGGAACTTTACTATAGAATATACTAAACTACCAAAAGATTGTTATCTAGAAATTTACGAATTAAGTGGTAAATTTGTTTATAAGCAAGAACTCTTAAATACATCAAGCAGTATAATCATACATCTTGAGGAATTGGGTAGCGGTTTGTATATTTATAAAATAAAGAGCGCCGAAGGCTTGTTAAAAACAGGTAAGCTAATTATATCAAAGTAAATGAATGTCATTTTAGGTCTACTACAAAATGGAGAACAACAATTTATACAAAAATTGGTGCTTATTAAGTAGTACTATCAATTTTAAATGTAAAATCGCCCACGGATTAAAAAAATGATGATAAACAACAATTAAAACCACGATCCACATGAAATTTTTTTCAACGCTTTTGGTAATTATACTTGCTTCTTCATTTATGAATGCGCAAAACTGTAATGCGTATTTTGGATATACAATTGGCGCAAATAATGTAGTAACAATAATTGACTCTTCAACCTCGTCTTGCCCTTTAAATATACAATACAACTTTGGCGATACTGCTTCAGGTTTTTTTAATAATAATGGAGCAAATACTCATTTTTATAAAAACGCAGGAACATATACAATTTGTCAATATGTTTCCTCTAATACTTCAACATGTTCAAATGCGTGTATTGATACATTTTGCACACAAATTATATTACCTAATAATGGTACAGCTTGTCAAGCAGCATATTCTGTAAACGTAAGTGGTCTCAATTGTTCATTTTCAAATATTTCTACCTCAGATTATCCAACAGTAAACTTTATTTGGGATTTTGGTAATGGAACAACTTCTGCTACTTATAATCCCAATCAAACATATCCAATTGGCGCAACTTACCCAATTTGCCTGTATTTAGAAGCAAGTGATGGTTGTCAAAGTGTTGTTTGTAGTGATATATTGGTTGATGGTATTTCTGTATATTATTATAATACTGTTGGCATAGACAAAAATGAAACAACCAACTCATATACTATTTTTCCAAATCCCTTTTCTGCACAAACCATACTAAATACTAGCAAATATTTTACAAACGCAGACTTACTAATTTATAATTCTTGTGGTCAGCAAGTAAAACAAATAAAAAATATTTCTGGGCAAGCCATCACTATTGACCGAGGATGTTTGCCCCAAGGGCTTTATTTCCTGAAGCTTATGCAAAACAACGAAATATATCTAAACCAAAAATTATTACTTACGGACGATTAATTTTATCAGAACTTTGTTTTACACTCCCTTATACTCCCAAATATAAAAATCAATCTGACACAGTTTGTTTTAAACCCTGAGGAGTGAGGGTTTAAGCCCAATCCCTCCCAAAAGCAACAATTTCACCAATTTTCCCTTCCCAAAACCCCGCATTCCACCCCTCCAAAATTCCCAAATAAACTGTATCTTTACTCCCCTAAAATTAAGCTTGTGAGTACAGGTAAAAAATACAAAGAATACAAAGGCTTAAATCTGCCATCAATAGCAGATGAAGTTCTTAAGTTTTGGAAAGACAACCAAACCTTCGAAAAATCTATTTCAACACGTGAAGGCAAAACACCTTGGGTGTTTTATGAAGGTCCGCCTAGCGCTAATGGTATGCCCGGCATTCATCACGTTATGGGTCGTACCATCAAAGATATTTTTTGTCGTTACAAAACTTTACAAGGTTTTCAAGTAAAACGTAAAGCTGGTTGGGACACACATGGTTTACCAATTGAGTTAGGCGTTGAAAAATCTTTAGGTATTACTAAAGAAGATATTGGCAACAAAAATAGCCCTAAATATATTTCGGTTGAAGACTATAACAAAGCTTGCCGCAAAGAGGTAATGAAGTTTACCGATAAGTGGGAAGATGTAACGAATAATATGGGTTACTGGGTTGATTTAAACGATCCTTACATTACTTACGATAACAAATACATCGAGAGTGTGTGGTGGTTATTAGGCAACTTGCACCAAAAGAATTTATTGTACAAAGGCTTTACTATTCAGCCATATTCACCAGCAGCAGGTACAGGTTTATCATCGCATGAGCTTAACCAACCTGGTTGTTATAAGGATGTAAAGGATAGAACAGCAACTGTAATGTTTAAGGTTTCTGATTTGGAGAAATTAGATAAGTCTAAAGTCGCAAATCTATCTGATATATACATCCTAGCTTGGACAACTACTCCTTGGACTTTACCTTCAAACACAGCATTAGCAGTAGGAAAAAACATTGAGTATGTATTGGTTAAAACATTTAATCAATATGATGCAAATGAAATAAATGTAATTCTTGCAAAAGAGCGTTTGGCTGCATACCTTAACCCTAAAGGCGCTGAGGCTGAATGGATATTTAAAGCAGGAGACAAAGTTATTCCTTACAAAGTTGTTGCAGAGTTTAAAGGTTCAGAATTAGAAGGTGTTCGTTACGAGCAATTATTACCTTTTGTTCAACCAGAAGGCGATGCGTTTAGAGTAATACTTGGTGATTTCGTTACTACTAGCGATGGTACAGGTATCGTGCACATTGCGCCTACATTTGGTGCAGATGATATGCGTGTTGCTAAAGAAGCAAACATCCCTTTATTGCTTACAAAAAACGCTGATGGCAACATGGTTCCATTGGTTGATTTGCAAGGTAAATTTGTTAGCGAAATAAAAGATGGTGTTTTCTTGTATGGTCATGAGTATGTAAAAGAAGCATATTTGACGGATGCAGAAAAGGAAGCAGAGTTTCAACATCAAAAGAAAGTATTAGAAGCTGCAGGAAAAATTAAAGAACTTAAAGCCTACATAAGTGTTGATGAACGAATTGTTTTAAAACTACAGGAAGAAGGAAAATTATTTAAAAAAGAAACCTACGAACATAGTTATCCGCACTGCTGGAGAACTGATAAGCCGGTTCTTTATTATCCTTTAGATAGTTGGTTTATTAAATCTACTGCGGCAAAACAACGCATGAT
>CANJJP010000416.1 GCA_947474485.1 Bacteroidota bacterium
ACAACCAATTATCAAAGCTTATACTTTTACTTCGAAAATAAAATAAGTTTTGATAAGCATAGCGCTTATCGTACTATAAATCATTAAATTACGATAATGGAAAAGCGTAGATTAGGTTTCTGGGAAATTTGGAACATGAGTTTCGGTTTCTTAGGAATACAGTTTGGTTTTGCCTTGCAAAACGCAAATACTTCTAGAATTTTTGACACTTTAGGTGCCGATGTAGACAAAATTGGACTTTATTGGTTAGCAGCTCCTTTGACTGGGCTAATTATTCAACCTATTGTTGGCTATTTTTCAGACCGTACTTGGACAAAATTAGGCAGAAGAAGGCCTTATTTTTTAGTAGGTGCAATATTATCTGCAATAGCATTATTTATAATGCCCAATTCACCAACACTTTGGATTGCTATTGGTACCCTTTGGATTATGGATTCATCCATTAATATTTCAATGGAACCTTTTCGTGCTTTTGTTGGAGATAATTTACCTGAAAAGCAAAGAACTTTAGGGTTTGCAATGCAAAGTTTTTTCATTGGAATTGGAGCTGTTGTTGGTTCCGCTTTACCTTATGTATTTACAAATTGGTTTGGCATAGAAAATACCGCACCTGAAGGGGTTATTCCTTCTTCTGTAAAATGGTCTTTCTATGTTGGTGGAATTGTTTTTTTATTAGCTGTTTTATGGACCGTTTTTAAATCGAAGGAGTATTCACCCGAAGAATTAGAAGCTTTTGAAGATGCAAAAAAAGAAGTCGCTACTAAAAACCACCAAGAAAAAATGGCAACACAAAGTAGTGTTACTATTAAACGCCAGTTAACTATTGGTGTTTTTCTTTTAATAATTGGCTCTATCGCAACTGTTTATGTTCACCACATCAATTCTAAAGGTGAAGGCAATCAACATAAAGAGCTCTATATTCTTTCACTCGGATTATTAATTGTTGGATTATTATTTACAATTGTGTCTCAATTAAGAAAAAGTGAAGTCAGAAATGGTTTTACAGTAATTATTACCGATTTATTAAACATGCCAAAAACTATGAAACAATTGGCTTGGGTTCAATTTTTTTCATGGTTTGCCCTATTTGCAATGTGGATTTACACAACAAAAGCAGTTACGGGACATGTTTTTGGCACTTCAGATTCCACATCAAAAATTTATAATGATGCAGCCGATTGGGTTTCCGTAATGTTTACCGTTTATAATGGCGTTGCTGCTGCAGTTGCGTTTTTATTACCCGTTCTAGCAAGAAGAACTAGCAACAAGTTTACACATATGTTAGCTTTAATTGCTGGTGGAATTGGATTAATTTCGATTTACTTTCTATCTGACAAAGTTGGATTACTACTAGCAATGATTGGGGTTGGTATTGCATGGGCAAGTATCTTATCGATACCTTATGCAATGCTTTCTGGAGCATTACCATCTAACAAAATGGGGTATTATATGGGAGTATTTAACTTTTTTATAGTAATTCCTCAAATTGTAGCTGGTACCATTTTAGGGTTTTTAGTTACCGAATTTTTTAATAGCGAACCTGTGTTTGCATTAATTGTTGGAGGTTGTTCCATGATTTTAGCTGGATTATTAACTCTTGGTGTTTCAACTAATAAAAAGATAGACATTAATGAATAAAAAAGCATTCATTTTCGACCTAGATGGCGTTATTGTTGACACAGCAAAATATCATTTTATGGCATGGCAAAAAATAGCACAAGAATTAGGAATCGAATTTACTCCCGAACACAACGAAGATTTAAAAGGAGTTAGCCGTGTGCGATCCTTAGATATTATATTAGAATTAGGTAAAATTAATGCCTCCCAAGAATACAAAAACAAATGGCTCATTCAAAAAAATGAAGACTATTTATCCTATTTAGTAAATATGGATCAAAGCGAAATTTTGCCAGGCGTTTTACCAATTTTACAGTTTTTAAAAGAAAAAAATCAAGCAATTGCTCTAGGTTCAGCAAGTAAAAATGCAAGGCCAATTCTAGAAAAAACGGGAATTATACATTATTTTGATGCCATAGTTGATGGTAATGATGTTACCAAAGCAAAACCAGATCCTGAAGTTTTTCTTGAAGCAGCAAAATTATTAAATGTAGCCCCAGAAAATGCAATTGTTTTTGAAGATTCTATAGCAGGAATTCAAGCAGCTAATGTTGCCAACATGACCAGTGTAGGTATTGGTGAAGAAACCATTTTATATGAAGCTAAGTACATTTTTAAAAACTTTATGTATATGGATACTAGCTTTATAGAAACAATGATAAAAAAATAAAAATAAAGCGTTAAGACGAAAGGACTAAAAATCTTAACATAAAAAATAATAAAATGAACCAAGATTATATTAAACCAGACAATTGGTCCATCATTGAAGAAGGATTTGATGCAGATAGTGTAAAATCATCCGAAAGCCTATTTAGTATTGGGAATGGTGCTATGGGACAACGTGCGAATTTTGAAGAAAATTATAGTGGCAAAACTTTTCAAGGAAGTTATATCGCAGGAATATATTATCCTGATAAAACCAAAGTAGGTTGGTGGAAAAATGGTTATCCCGAATATTTTGCCAAAGTATTAAATGCACCCAATTGGATTGGAATTGACATCGAAATCAATGGCGAAAACCTTGATTTGGCTAAATGTAAAACTATAAACAACTTCCGTCGAGAACTCAACATGAAAGAAGGTTGGTACCGCCGGTCTTTTGACGCGACATTGCTAAATGGAACTGAAGTTTTAGTAAATGTGGTGCGTTTTTTATCCCTAGAATTAGATGAAGTTGGCGTTATTAATTATGAAATTACCCCTTTAAATAAAGATGCAAGAATTGTATACAAACCTTATATAGATGCAGGTGTTCATAACGAAGATGCCAATTGGGAAGAAAAATTCTGGGAACCTTTAGATGTGAAACACAACGAAAATGAAGCTTTTGTAACTGCTCGAACGTTTAAAACTCATTTCATTACCACTACATTCATGCAAAATAGCATTTTGTTGAATGATAAAAATCAAAATA
>CANJJP010000417.1 GCA_947474485.1 Bacteroidota bacterium
AAAATCTGATTTTAGAATTACGGAAGCAGAGGAATTAGTAAACACTGTATTTGAAAAAAAATTAGGCTTTAATTTTGATGAGATTGTTGAGCAAAAAAATGAGAATTTGATTTCGTTTTTAAACACCGATAAAAAGTTTACGCAAGAAACAATGGAAGACATTGCCAATATTGTTTTTGAACTTGGCATGGTAATAGAAGATAAAAACAAACAAGCAAATTATTTCCAAAAAGCCATACTTTTGTTTGAACACTTAAACAACGAACGCAAAATATTTTCGTTCGACTTTATGGTGAAAATAAATAAGATGAAAGAATTATTATAATGAAAATAAAACTAGCACTCCTCATCATAACATGCTTAACGCTAAATTCAATTAAAGCACAACAGCTTAAAATGGGTATTTGGCAAGGTGTTTTAACGCTTAATGAGGAAGAAAAAATTGAATTACCTTTTAATTTCGAAACAAAAAAACAAGGCAAGAAAAATGTGCTTGTTATTCGTAATGGCGAAGAGCGCATTGTAGTGGATGAACTAAAACTAAAAAAAGATTCGCTCAATTTTAAGATGCCTATTTTTGATTCGGAGTTTAAAACAAAAAATTATTGCGATTCATTAGTTGGTGTTTGGATTAATTATGCTCGTAAGGATAAAAACATCATTCCCTTTAAAGCTTACTTCGGAAAATCACAACGCTTTAATAGATCCATTGGAAAACCAAATCCAATGTATGAAGGAAAATGGGAAGTTACATTTAGTCCTGGTACTAATGATAGCAGCAAAGCAATTGGCGTATTTAAACAAGCAAACTCTATTTACACAACCGGAACATTTTTAACCGAAACAGGTGATTACCGCTATTTAGAAGGATTACAACACGGAACAACATTGTATCTTTCCTGTTTTGATGGCTCGCATGCGTTTTTGTTTACTGCAAAAAGTGATGGTACTACTATTAAAAATGGTTTGTTTTACTCGGGTAGTCATTGGAAAGAACCTTGGATTGGAAAACGTAACGATGACTTTAAATTAAAAGAAGCCGAAACCATTACACAAATGAATGCAGGTTTTGAAAGTGTGAATTTTAGTTTCATGAACGGGAAGAAAGAAAAAATCTCAATTAATGATGAGAAGTATAAAAACAAAGTTATCATTGTTCAATTGCTTGGCTCTTGGTGTCCTAACTGCATGGATGAAACAGCTTACCTATCACAACTTTATAAAACATACAATAAAAAAGGATTAGAAATAATTGGTTTAGCTTATGAACGTAAGGGTGATTTTGATAAAGCGGCAAGTAATGTTGATAGACTAAAAAAACGTTTTAATGTTGACTACGAAATTTTAATTACAGGATTAACAGGGAAAGACAAAGCAGGTGAGAGCCTACCGATGCTCAGTAAAATAAGTGCTTTCCCCACTACCCTATTTATAAATAAACAAGGTAAAGTAGTGCAAATACACACAGGCTTTTCGGGACCTGCTACAGGGGCAGCTTACGAAGAGTTTAAAACAAAGACAGAAAAATTAATTAACGAACTTTTAAAATAAAAACATGAAAAATTTAATAATTCTATTTTTACTTATTACTGCTTTTGCAAAAGCACAAACTCTTAAAGGTGATGAAATCATTGGAACTTGGCTTGTTGGTAATAGCAAAGCAAAAATTCAGATTACCAAAACAGGTGATAAATTTAACGGAAAAATTGTGTGGTTAAAAGACCCTATTGATGCAAATGGAAAAGCAAAACTCGACACTAAAAATCCTGATAAAGCCAAACGCACTAATCCAATTTTAGGAATGGATTTACTAAATGGATTTACTTTTAATAAGAAAGATGAATGGAATGGCGGAACAATATATGATGCAGAAAGTGGTAAAACATATAGCTGCAAAATTAATTACCGAGATGGCAAATTAGATGTAAGAGGATACATGGGGATTTCATTAATTGGTAGAACAGACACTTGGTTTAAAACTGCGGATCTTAAATAATTGCAAAATAAATTAAAACAAATACGATGAACCCTACACGCCAAAATAAAAATTTAGAAAAACAAATACAGCAGGCTATTAAAGGCACGCAATGCCCTGTTCATAGAAAACCTGCAACACTAAAAATGGATAACGAAAATGAGCCGGTGCAAGTAGAAGCTTGTTGCGTGTTTTTTAAACAAGACATTGTTGTAATTGGCGAACGCATAAGAAAAGATTTTCTATATCGCGCCGAGAAAACTAGAGAGCGCATTGAAAAAGAAAAAATAGAGAGGGAAGAAAGAGAAAGAGAGAGGTAAAATTTCACTCACTTTATTTATCAAAACCTATCCAGTTTATTAAATAGCACTTATACTTCTTTTGAATAATTCAACATCAAATTATAAACTTTAGTTGTTGAATCAATACTGATTTTAGCTTATTAGTAAAAGGAAGGGGTTGGATAATTCTTCTCTAATTAGTCCAAACTGTTCTTACGAAAGTGGCATTCGAAAAATCCTCACTGTTTATGAGGATGTTGCCAGCAAAGCCCCCTAAATAACCTAGTGTTTGGCAGTCCGAATTTATAACCTCTGAAGTCATATCTGCCATGCAGTTGCCAGGATCAAAAACATAGACAGTGCTATTTTGAAATAAATATTCTTTTACGTTTGCGCCTGTTGGACACGCATAATTACCGGATGAAAATGAGTTAATTTTGGTTTGCAAACAAGTTTGTTGCGCTGGAATCACTTGCCCAGGACTCACATCCTTTGTGCACGAAACAAAAACTGAAAAGAGGGTTATAACAAATATCTTTTTCATAATCTAATATACGAAAAACAACTGAATTAGTATCTGTTAAACTCCAATTTACGCCAAGCAATGGTCTAAATGTATTACCTAATATATAATTCCACTTCCATCAAAGTCGACAGATTATTTAATAGATTTTATTTTCGCAACGTAAAATAAGATTATTTATAAGCAGTAGTATAAACCTTCCACTTATCAATTAAACCTTGCATATCGGCAGGCAATTCGCTTTCAAACTT
>CANJJP010000418.1 GCA_947474485.1 Bacteroidota bacterium
AAGGAAAACAGAATTTGATTTTAGACTTTGGAATTAACTGGCTTATAAAGAAACACAATGCAAAAATAAGTATTGATTATCAAAATCGGCCAAGCTTTTATCTTAGTTCAAATGGAAAGGTAGAAAGCGGGGCAAGAAAATCATGTATTATATGTCAATATCAAATTTTTATCTAATCTTTAAATAACTATAAACAAATGGAAAGTATCCTTTACAATTTTTTCGCACCACCGGTTCCCTTCTTTTTTTTGGGAATAATTGCAATTCTTGCGCATTCAGATTTAGAAATTCCAGAACAAATTTCAAAATTTATTTCGCTGTATCTTTTAATGGCCATTGGATTTAAAGGTGGAGTTGAGTTACATGCAAGCGGAATGAATACTCAAGTTGCATTAGTTTTATTTTTTGCAATACTAATGGCAATCGTAATTCCGCTTTATTCATTTTTTATTCTAAAGCGAAAGTTGTCGCCTGCAAATGCGGCAGCGCTCGCAGCCTCATTTGGATCAGTTAGTGCTGTTACATTTATTACAGCAAGTAATTTTTTCTCAACATCAATTGCCAAGCCAGGCGGAGAAATGGTAGCTGCGATGGCTTTAATGGAATCACCCGCCATCATCATTGGAGTTTGGATGTATCGTAAATATAAAAAAGTTGACATGGGTACCCAATCAAATAGAAGTCATTCAGATTTTAAAGAGATTTTTAAAGAGGCATTTTTAAATGGTTCAGTAGTTGTTTTATTAGGAAGTTTGGTAATAGGACTTATTTCAAATGAGCATGGTCAGGAAATTATGGCTCCATTTATTGGAGCAATTTTTAAAGGAATGCTTTCTTTCTTTTTATTGGATATGGGTATTGTTGCTGGCAAAAGGATAAAAGCACTAAGAGAAGCTGGTTTTTTTGTAATTGCATTTGGTATATTAATGCCATTGGTTAATGCAACTATTGGTTTTTTAATTGCTTATCTATGTAATTTTTCAGGACCAAATATGTTTATGTTTATGGTACTTTGTGCTTCAGCTTCTTATATTGCAGTTCCTGCTGCAATGCGTATTGCTATTCCAGATGCCAATCCAGGCATATACGTTCCAGTAGCTTTAGCTATTACCTTTCCATTTAATATCATTGCAGGGTTACCACTTTATTACTACATTACAGAATTAATTCACCCAGAAATACTAATACAAGCTAAGGATGCTGTAGAAGCAATTGTTGGGCACTAACTATATAACCATGGAAAACAACATTAAAAAAATTGAAATTATAACTGACTATGCCTACTTACGTATGCTAACAAAACTGTTGGATGACAATGAAGTATCTGGATATACAATTATTAAAGATGTAATGGGAAAAGGTACAAGAGGCAATAAAGATGGTCATGGTATATCAGGTGGTTTTAAAAACTGTTATGTAATGGTTTGTTGTAGCGAAGAAGAAGCTAAAAAAGTTTCGGATATCATAAAACCATTATTAACTAGAAGCGGAGGTATGGCTATTATTTCTGATGCACACTGGGTCGTTCATAGTTAAGATTATCATTGTTCCAAAATTAAAATAATAGTATTATGAATCATACTTTTGATTTGGAAAAGGTATTGCATCATCTTGAGCATCACCTACCTTCACAAGGTCCATTAAAGGACTTTATTCATCATAATACTTTACACGCTTTTCAAAATTATAAATTTGAAAATGCTTGTATGCTTGCGTCGAATATTTTTGGGTACAAGGTATTTTTAACCGTAGAAGAATATAGAAGTCTATATAAAAAAGGCCGTATTAGGCATGATATATTGGAAGACCGCATAATTAGCAGAAAAGGTTTATCAAATGCCGAAGATTGGATGTTTAAACTGCTGCATAAGCAATATGATTCTAGTAACAACAGCAGAATTGGCTTACTTAGAGGTAAATGGAAACATCATTATGATATAGATTTAGACGCTGAAGTTCATAAAAACTTATTTAAACTTGTAAATAGTTTCTTGGATCAAGGAGTTGCTGTTTGGAAATTTCCAAGTATAGGAAAAAGTTTCTTAGAAACTATTAGGGAAGTTGAGAATCGAAGTTTTTTCAAAATTCTCCGAACGAAAAGAGCAAAACAATTGTTGTTAGACAATGAAACTACGATTGAAAGTTTATTGGATATTTTAGTAGCTAAAAAACAACTATTCGAACAATATTTATTTGATCAACAATTTGCGCACCCTGGTTGGTCGGGATTAGTTGTTTACGTTGAAAAACATCCTGAATCATTACTTGATAAAAGAATTATTTCATTAGTAGATTTTATAAAAATAGATCTTATTCTTGAAATTGATGCCTTAGATAATAGATATGGACAGGATAACTGGGAGCCTTTGGGAAATATTTCTACTTTAGAGCCATTTGAGATATTTGGTGAAGTACCATATAATGAAAAAGATGAAATGGTGGCTATTTGGCAAGAATCTTTTGAATGGAGCTATTATGATCAAGTTCTTTGTGGAATTCAAAAGATGCAAACTAAGCCTAATACAAAAATAAATAAAACATTTCAGGCTTTGTTTTGTATTGATGATCGTGAAGATTCAATCAGAAGGCATATTGAAAGTTTTGATAAAAACTGTGAAACCTTTGGTACACCAGGATTTTTTGGTGTTGAATTTTATTATCAACCTTCTACCAGTCAATTTTACACTAAGGTTTGTCCTGCACCAATAACTCCAAAATATTTAATTAAGGAAGAAGCTTCAGAATTTGAACTTGAAAAAGATATTCATTTTTCTAAAAAGACTCATCATCCAATTTTAAGTATACTTTCATCATTTTCAATAGGATTCTTCTCTGCATACCGACTTATAGTTAATATTTTTAAACCTTCTATGAGTCCAGCTGCAAGCTCTTCATTTTCTCATATGAACAAAAATTCTGTTCTCACTATAGAAAACAAAGACGCTAATGATTTACAAGATGGTTTGCAAATCGGATTTACATTAGATGAAATGACCGAGCGTGTAGAAAACGTATTAAAGGCA
>CANJJP010000419.1 GCA_947474485.1 Bacteroidota bacterium
AACATTACGAATAAGAGCTGTGTACAATTTATTTTTCCCAAACTGCACAACAACTCTAACTCCTGGTTTTACATATTGTTCTAACTCGGTTGGAACACGATAGGTAAATAAATTAGGGACTGCCAATGGCAATACAACATCAATAAATATGGTGTTTGTATTACTCATTAAGCCAATGATTTTTCGATACTATTCCATAATAAGTTTGCAGATCTATCCCAAGAGTATAATTGCTTGCGTTTTTTTCCTTTTTCAATTAATTGCCCCGCTTCCTCTGGATGATTGTACAAATACAACATTGCATTTTTAATTTCATCCACATCATACGGATTCACAAACAAAGCTGCATCACCAGCAATCTCTGGCATACACGATGCGTTGGAGGCGATGATTGGAATTTCGCATTGCATAGCTTCAACCATAGGAATTCCAAAGCCTTCGAAATATGGAATAAATGTAAGTGCAAAGGCTGAGGCTACAACTTTATTTAAATTCACATCGTTTAATCGTCCTGTAAAAACAACATCCTTCGCATGCTTCATTGCATCCATTGTTTCTTTTAATTCGTTCATGCCCCAGAATGCAGAACCTGCAAGCACTAATTTAAAATCAGAACTGGATTCTTCTTTAAATTTTTCAAAAGCAAGTAACAAACGTTTAATATTTTTTCTTGGATGCAAAGAACCTACAAAAACAAAATATTGTTTTCCTTCAGCTACTTCTTTGCGCGCTGCAATTTTAGTTGATTCATCAACAGTTGTGAAACTTTCGTTTATACCGTTGTAAACAACATCAATTTTATTGGGATCAATTTTATAATTCGTTGCAATATCGTTTTTGCTATATTCTGAAACAGTTACGATGCGCGTTGCTTCTTTTGCATACAATGGGAAATAATGATTATAAAATTTACTTGCCCAAAAAGGAACATCCTTAGGATAATGAAGAAAATTGATATCGTGAATTACTGGAATTTGTTTGCATTTTGCCCCAAGTGCTAACATACCATCGGGCGATAAAAACAAATCGGGTTTCAATCTATTCAATACATTCTTAACTGAAAATTGAAACCAAGCATAAAATAAAAAAGCGTGGCGTGCTTGCGGACCAATTACTAATGGGGTAATATTATCTGCGAAAACAAATTCCTCATCAAAATTACGGTCGAACAAAAACACAAAATGAACATCCGGATTTCCTTCCGTAATTCGCTTTAATGTTTGATAGGAAAACCATCCAATTCCATCGAGTTTATTGGGCAACAATAAACGTGTATTTACAACTATTTGCACGGCTTAAATTTACATATTTTTCTTAGTTAAACTTAACATAAAATTAATAGGATAAAACTATATTTCATTACATTTGTTGCATGCCTAAAAATCAGAAAAGCAATAATACAACCTTTCTTATCTCTTGTTTTTTGTTCTCAACTGGCGTTAGCTTAATTCTTATATTACTAAATCTTTTATTCTCCTTTAATTATACCCTAGAACTTGCGTTAGTAAACATGTTCGTGTGTTTTGGGTGTTCGTTTTTATTCTTCTACTTTGTTTATCAAAAAATTATTTATTCGCGAATTGAGCAAACGGTAGAACGATTAAAACAATTTACGTCAAAAAAAATACCAGACGAAAACTACGACTATACATACGATGCAGCCGATCCGTTGGAACAATTAAATCAAGAAATTATTAAAATTGCAAACGACCGAGAAAAAGAAGTTGAGCATCTAACGAAGTTAGAAACCTATCGAAAAGAGTATTTAGGTAATGTTTCACACGAATTAAAAACTCCAATTTTTAATATCCAAGGATACATATCAACACTTATTGATGGCGGCTTGTACGATGAAAACATCAATTTGGAATACCTTAAACGTGCTGATAAAAGCGTTGATAGGATGATTAGTATTATTGATGATTTAGAAACCATTTCCCAACTCGAAAGTGGTTCTTTATTATTAGACAATGAAAAGTTTGATATAGTTGCTTTAGCGAAAGACATTACCGATGCACTTGAAATGGTTGCGACAAGGGCAAACATGAAAATAAAATTTGATGAAGAGTCAAAAAAACAAGCGAAAGTAGTTGCTGATAAGTTTAGAATAAGACAAGTTTTAGTTAATCTATTAACTAACTCGATTAAATACGGGAAGGAAAACGGAACAACCAAAATAAAAATTAAAGTAATAGATGAAACCGTTGTTGTAGAAGTAAGTGACGATGGAATAGGAATTGAAGAAAGACATTTGCCCCGCTTATTCGAACGCTTTTATCGTATAGATAAAGGTCGATCAAGAGAACAAGGTGGAACTGGTTTAGGTTTAGCAATTGTAAAACACATTATAGAAGCGCACGAACAACATATTACTGTTACAAGTCAAGTTGGTGTTGGAACTACCTTTACGTTTACGTTAAGAAAAGCTGGTGGAACAACAGCAAATTCTTAAAATGTGTTCACCCCTTGCACCGTTGTGTATTTCATAGTATATTTAACACCAGGATTCATGTATTTATAGGCACTATGACTCATCAAAGCAGCTTCATGAAATCCACAAAGAATCAATTTTAATTTATTAGTGTAAGTATTAATATCACCAATTGCATAAACACCAGGAATGTTGGTACTGTAGTCATCCACATTAACTTCAATTGCATTTTTATCAAGATTTAATCCCCAATGCTCAATTGGTCCAAGTTTAGGACTTAAACCAAAAAGTGGAATTAAATTATCAACTTCAATAACTTGTTCCTCGCTTGTTTTAGTGTTTAATACTCCAACACTCTTTAAAATATCGTCGCCATTTATTTGAGATAAATTAGAATTCAACAACAAACGTATTTTTCCTTCTTCCGCTAATTTCATTACTTTACTTACAGAGTCGGGAGCACCTCTAAACGATTCACTTCTATGAACAAGCGTTAAGTCCGAACATAAATCACTTAAATAGATTGCCCAATCTAAAGCTGAATCGCCACCACCAGCAAGCATCGCTTTTTTGCCGCGATACTTC
>CANJJP010000420.1 GCA_947474485.1 Bacteroidota bacterium
ATTTAACGCGCTGCTTTAGAACAAACTTTTTAATTAACTTTTTAATTTGCCCTAATCCTACTCTGCGTTTCTAGCGTAATTCCCAAATAGCTTGCAATACAACCAAGCGAGGCACGTTTAATTATTTCGGTGCGTTTGGCAAAAAAATGTTCGTAGCGTTCTTTCGCTGATTTAAATTGTATATAAACAACACGCTCTTCCAAACGCATGAAGTATTGCTATAAAATAATCTTCCCAAGATATTTACATTTTATTTTTTAAATTTTTACATGGTTGGTTTTCACAAATAGTAGTTTACGCAATTTGATTAAAAACGGAGCAATTTCACATTCAAATATTACCTAATTTCGATATTCAAATCTTTAAATATTTCCTATCTAATGGTTATTAAAAATTTAATAAATGACAAATACTATAAATACTTCTGCAATATCAGATGAAATTGTAATGAGCAAAATTTACTTTATAAGAGGGCAAAAAGTAATGTTAGACAGTGATTTAGCCGAATTATATCAAGTAGAAACAAAAGTTCTAAAACAAGCAGTAAAACGAAATCTCGACATATTTCCAAATCACTTTATGTTTGAATTAACAATTCAAGAATTTAATTTTTTGAGGTCACAAATTGTGACCTCAAAAGTAGGACGTGGTGGAACTCGTTATTTACCAATGACATTTAGTCAATTAGGGGTATTACAACTTGCTAATGTTTTAAAGAGTTCAAGAGCAAGGCAAATGAGTATGAGAATTTTAGAAGTATTTGTTAAAATACAAAATATGCTTCTAGAAAATACAGAGTTAAGATTAGCAATTGAAAAATTAGAAAAAAAATCTGAAAACAACTCTAAAAACATTGAAGTACTTTTTCGATATTTCGATGAACTTCTCGAAAAGAAAGAAAACATCAAACCAAGAAAACAAATTGGTTATAAACAGCCTAAAAAACAATAATAAATTAGCTTGCTAATTCTATTTCTTCACTCTAATCCTACTCAACGTTTCTTGTGTAATTCCTAAATAGATTGCAATACAACCAAGCGGGGCACGCTTAATTAATTCGGTACGCTTAGTGAAAAAATGTTCGTAGCCTTCTTTTGCCGATTTAAATTGTATGTAAACAACACGCTCTTCCAAACGCATGTAGTATTGTTCTAAAATAACCCTTCCTACTCTTTCGGTTTCGGGAAAGGTTTTATAAAGCAATTCCAAATCATCTTTGTGTATGGCTTCTACTTCTGTATTTTCAATTGACTCAATACGCTCGTACGACGGGGCATTAGACAAGAAAGAAAAAAAGGAGGTGCAAAATTCATTCTCGACAGCTAACCAATTGGTAACTTCTTTGTCGTTGGAGTAATAATAACCACGAAGCATTCCGCTTTATAGTAGATAAAGAAAATTGCAGGTTTTGTTTTGTTCCAACACCATTTCACCTTTCTTAAATTGAAAAGTTTTAACGCGTTTTTTAATAAAGTCTTTAGCTTGTTCGCTTAAAACAACAATAGGCTCTATTTGAGAAATGATACTCATGGAAAAAAGATATCTGTAAATTAAATCAAATATACTTTTTCTTTTGCAAGTGTGAAAGCGTTATATAACCAACAATAATATTCTTCCCTTGCATTCATTTAGTGAAATGTTGCATATATTAAAATCAGTTCTATTAGTTTACTTATTTTCGATGCAAATAACACATTTAATTTCTCCCCTTAATACTTTTCATACCAACTAAATTTTTCATGAACAATATGGGATTTTTCGTTTTGCAAATAACTTAAAAAAGCCTGAGAAGCGAGAGTATGCTTTTTACCTTTCAACCAAATTAAGCTCCAATTAGTTTTAATAGGCAAACCTTTAACTGGAATAATTTGCAGGGTATGATTAAGTAATTCATTCTTAATTCCTATTAATGGCATAATTGAATAGCCTAAACCTGCCAACAAAGCCTGTTTTACCGCTTCATTTGAAGTTAACTCCATTTTTTTTACCACTGCCAATTTATTACGCTCAATAAAATTCTCCATTACTTGTCTAGTACCCGAACCCTTTTCCCTAAAAATCAATGGTAAATCCTTAAATATATCTTTCGTGACTAAACCTTTTTTAAATTTTGAATTCTTAGTTCCAACCAAGTATAGTTTATTTTGAAGTAATTCCAATTTATCAATATTTAGTGTATTAGGTAAAATAGAGACAAGTGCAAAATCAACTTCATTATTTTCCAAACTTTCAATAACCTTGTTCTTATTAGTAACATCCATTAACAAATCAACACCAGAATTTTTCTTCATAAAATCAGCAAGAAAATAAGGCATTACGTATTTTCCAGTTGACACAACTGAAATCTTCAACTTGCCTGTTAAATGTCCTTTGTAGGCTAAAGTCTTGTAATTTATAGCATAAACTTGATTAAGAATATTTTCAGCAGCTTCAGCAATTTCTTTACCAAAATCAGTAATATATATTTTCCTGCCCACTACCTCAGTTAATGGGATATCAAATTGGTCTTGTAAGTTCTTAAGCTGAATAGAAACAGCTGGCTGTGTTAAGTGTAATTCCTCTGATGCCTTCGTAACACTTTGAGTTTGCACTATTTTTAAAAATATCTGTAATTGATTAAGAGTATAGTTCATAAATTATTTTTATGGATTCCATTACAAAGATAAATAAAAATATATGAAATTGATTTAAGAAATTTGCAATAACAATAAAACTAAAGTCATGGATACTTCAATAAATTACAAGCACAAAACCAAAGCAACTTATTTTATAATAGGTTTAACCGCATCAGCAACACTATTAACAGTGCTGGCACTACACTCCTTGTTTCTTCAATTAGAAGTAATGTTATTAGACTTTGCAGATCATCACTATTTTTTAATGGCATTTACAACTTTTTTAGCAAGCATGTATTTCTTAAAAGGCTATTTAGATACAAACACACCAATAAATATAAAAACCCTAAGAAAAAAAACAATCTACTTTATCATCGGGCTTACTATTTC
>CANJJP010000421.1 GCA_947474485.1 Bacteroidota bacterium
AACGATCATAGATGGAAAGAGAATAATTGCCAATCTCCAATTCATTCGGAATCGAAGCTTTAAACACATCATTAATCCCATCCAAATTTGGTGTAAATACATTAGGAACTTTACTACTATCCGCTAGAGATTGAGCTTTTTCATTGCTTGCAAAACAAACAATCAATAAAGTAAAATGAGTAATTGCCCAGTTTTTCATGTTTTTAAATTTAAAACCTATTAATTTCCCGATTTATTCTTTCTGCCCCTTAGTCATGCTGAGCTTGTCGAAGCACAATCTTCCTTTTACAATATTCAATGATTAATAAACGTGTTGCCCACCATTAATACTATAATTTGCCCCTGTAATAAAACTTGTTTCATCACTTGCTAAAAAGCTAACTAAATGAGCTACTTCATGCGTGCCACCTAATCTTCCCATTGGTACTTGCGCAACAATTTGGTTCAATACTTTTTCTGGAACTGCCATTACCATATCTGTTGCTATATAACCTGGAGAAATTGTATTTACTGTTATTCCTAATTTTGCAACTTCCATCGATAATGATTTTGTGAAACCATGCATACCTGCTTTTGCAGCACTGTAATTGGTTTGTCCAAACTGACCTCTTTGTCCGTTAACAGATGAAATATTGATGATACGACCAAAGTTTCTATCAATCATTCCTTGTATAACTTGTTTGGTGCAATTAAATACACTGTTTAAATTGGTATTTATTACAGCATGCCAATCTTCCACCTTCATATTAATTAAACGCGAATCTTTTGTGATACCTGCATTATTTACTAGGATGTCGATAGCTCCAACTTGCGATTCAATTTCTGTCATCATTTTTCCTGTAGCTTCAAAATCGCTCACATCTCCAGCAAATAGTTGAATGTTATAACCTTCAGCATTCATGGTTTTCATCCATTCATCAGCTTTTTCTTTGTTGCGGTAGTTACCAACCACAGTATAACCATCGTCAACTAGTTTTTTGCACATTGCAGTTCCTAAACCACCTGTTGCTCCCGTAACAAGTGCTACACGCTTATTGTTCTTATCCATAAATAGGGTTTAAAGTTAAAAATACAGAAGCAATTTACATCTTTTTTAATAAAAATTCAACTTTTTCAGGTGAAACCTTAGTTATTTTTACGTTATCGAGGGTGGTTTTTATTTCAATTGGGAGTTTCGACTTGTTTACTTTGATGTTTTTGAAATCTATAAGGGCTTTAAATTGAGACGCTTTTAATGTTTCAAACTCTTTAAGGCCAATGGTTACAGTAATGGTTGTTTTATCAGGAAAAGTTTTTAATTGCATGTTTGCAGGAACGTCAATTGTTTCAATGGGTATTTCTAATTGTGTTTCGGTAAATTTATCTACGTTAATATCTAGTTGTACCTCGCTTACTGATAAACCAACACGTTGAGCAATTTCTTCAGGTAAATTTATTTTAGCTTTTTGAGAAATAGTATTGTTTAAATTATTAAGAACAATTTTTTCAGTGTTTACACTGTCGATACTGCTTACTAATGCGCTATCTCCATATAGTGTAACAAATGATGGTGTTATTTTTACTTTATCGGCATAGTTATAAAGTGGATCAAAGTCAATAAGAAGGGTAGGTTTAACAGGCACAATCTTTTGAAAGGATTTTCCAAAACTAAAATAAATAGAATCAGGTTTAACTTTTATTAATTCAATTTCTGTGTTAAATAAATTTGAAAGATTACCAATGTTTAAAGCAGTATTTATTGCTACAGTTTGCGCATTTTTATTTTTACGAATACTTGGTCCCGCATCAATTATAATTTCATTATTCTGAGTATTAAAATCAATAAACAACAATTTTGCTCCAGTTGCTTTAATCTCAGCTTGAATTACTTTTGGCAACTCCGTAGAAAGCACCTTGTTTTTTGGAAGGTTAATATATTTAATAGGAACAGCAATTGTTTTAGTATAAGTACGATTGAGCGCATTAATAATCCATAAAAAACTCGCGATAGAAATGCAAATAGCAAAGATTCCAACCTTCTTGCTAAAGAATATTCTACGTTTTGATTGGAAGAGTTTGTTTTTCATGAGGTGCTAAGGTAAGAAAATAATGAAACTAGAAAAAACGACCACTTGCAAAGTTTATTCAACCACTTAAGAGAAAATGGTTTTGTTAGTATTTAATTATTGTACTTTAGTGGGATCTAATCTCTGTTTATGAAAAATCTTTTAATTTTTATTTTTGTTATTTCAAATATTGCTTTGTTTTCACAGCAAGGGTTTACAACTTTTAGTTGCACATTAACGCAATCTTCAAGTTATTTTAAAAATTTAAGTGCAATTGAATTGGGTGCTGGTAGCGATGTTTGGATAGGTTTAAATTCAAATACTAATAATAAAACCTTATTAAAATTTGATGGTGCTGCTTGGACGGACTACGCAACTCAAGTGAATTTTCCAATTCAGGCATTAAAATATGATGGGGCTGGAAATCTTTGGATTGGCAGTAGCACAGGTGGTTTGCTTAAATTTGATGGCGCAACATACACACAATATACTACTTCTAACTCAAGTATTATTAGTAATAACGTGTTAAGTATAGAACTAAATGGTACAAATGTATTAGTAGGAACAAATGCAGGGATTTCAATTTATGATGGGGCTAATTTTACTAATTACTCTAAAGCAAATTCGGGATTAAGTTCAGATACAATTTATGCTTTTGAGAAGGACGCATCTGGCAATATTTGGATTGGCTCAGCAATAGGCTTAAACATGATGAATACCTCAAATGTAATATCTGCATTAGGGATTAATGACAAAGTGTATGATGTAATGATTGATGGCGCAGGAGATAAGTGGCTAGGTACAGACGCTAGTGGTTTATTAAGATATAATGGGTCTAATTTTACAAATGCGCTGCAAATTAGCGGAACAATTATTGGCGCAAACTATCCTGATAAAATATACTCGATAGCAAAAAGTCCTGCAGGAAACCCTATTGTTTGCGCGAAAAATAGATAT
>CANJJP010000422.1 GCA_947474485.1 Bacteroidota bacterium
AATTCGAAAGGTAGGTTTGTTGTTGGACTTACTTATAATTTTAACCAGAAGAAATACTTGTTTAAAAAGAAAGAGGAAGCAGTTTAAAACTTTATTCCAATAACAAGTATATCATCTACTTGTTCGTAAGTGCTTCCCATCCACTCGCTAATTTCGAAATCCAATGATTTATGTTGCATTAACATTTCTTGGTTTTGGATTCCTAACAAAACTTCTTTAAATCGTTTAGTCATTAATTTTTTGCCATTAGTTCCTCCAAACTGATCTGCATAACCATCACTGCTCATGTAGATGGTGTCGCCTTCTACAAATTGCAATTCATGCGTTGTATAGTGCTGTGATTCATCAGTAAATCCACCAATAGCACATTTGGTTGCTTTGATTTCTTCTACTTCTGTTGCACCGTTTTTAATTATCCATAAAGCTCGATTTGCTCCAACGTACTTAACATTTCTATTTTTGTAATCAATAGCGCATAAAGCCAAATCCATACCATCACGGGTTTGATTCTCTCTTTGTTTTAGGGCATCTTGAACGCCTCTATTTAATAAAGACAAAATTTCTGATGGATCTTTGGTGTGCATCGTTAAAATAATTTCATTTAACAATGAACTTCCCACCATACTCATAAATGCCCCAGGAACGCCATGCCCAGTACAATCTACAGCTGCTATATAATCAATTCCTTCTCTATGACTAAACCAGTAAAAATCTCCTGAGACAACATCTCTTGGTTTAAATAAAATAAAACTTTGTGGTAAATTTTTCTGTATTGTGACGTCCGAAGGAAGCATAGCACGTTGAATACGCTCAGCATAGTTTATACTATCCTTAATATCATGAAGCGCGTCAAACAATTTATGATTCGATTCTTTTAACTCTAATGTCCGCTCCTCTACTTTTTGTTCTAGTACTTTCTTTTCCTTTTCTAATTGCGCCGTTCTGTATCTAATAAAGGTTATGATACTTGCTAAAATTACAACAACACACAATGTGTAAAACCACCATGTTTTCCAAAAAGGAGGGGTAATTTCAAAAGCATAACTAATGCTTTCTTCGCTCCATATTCCCGAACTATTTTGCGCCTTTACCTTAAAGGTGTAACGTCCTGGTGGAATATTTGTATAAACAGCTTCGTTCCTTGTTGTTAATGGTGACCAATCATCCTCATAGCCCTCCAGCATAAATTGATAATGTATATTATCTACCGTTGTAGCCTGAAAGGCAAATGAAAGATTATTGTTTTTATAAGATAATGAAAGTCCTACAGGTAAATCATTATTTGGGTTTAAAGAATCTGCGAACTTTGTCCAATCAACATGCTGATAGGATAATTTAATATCATTTAAAACTAATTTTGGTGGAATACTATGCGCCCAATCTAATGATGGGTCATATCTGGTAATACCGCCATTTGTACAAAACCAAATGTTTTTAGATTTATCAATAAAAACGCCATTCTGATTAATTTCGTTAGAGATAAATCCATTTTCGTTATCAAAATAATTAATAGATGCTACCGTTAATTCATTTGTAAGTTTTATTCTATTTACCCCTTTGTCTGTGCCAATCCAGAGATTTCCTTCTTTGTAATCTATACCATTAATAAGGTTAGAGCATATTCCTGATTTAGCATTTATAGTAGTGTATTTGCCTTTACTATATGCAACAATACCTCCATCTTGTGTTCCAAAAAACACATCACCCATTTCGTTTCCTGTAATAGAAAAAACAGTACTTAAAGCTGCGGGCGCTCCTTCGAGTGATTTAAAGTGTTTACCATCGTATTTATAAACCCCATCTTGCCCTGCAGCGGTATATAAATTATTATTTACATCAAAATAAAGAGAAAGAATGTTTTCACTTGTTAAACCTTCATCTACAACCTTTTCTGCTTCAAAATCTGTGAATTTAAAAAGTCCATGTCCATAAGTAGAAACCAAAATACTTCCTGCCTTATCCTCTACAATTTTGTAAGCTGGTTGTACAACAATAGAACCCACTTCCTTATATGCTTTCACTTTCTCAAACGAACTGCCATTGTATTTAATAACAATAACTCCTTCTGATTCTGTTGCGACCCAAATGTTTCCATTTCTATCTTCATGGATAAAAGTTATACTAACATTATCTAAGGGTTGAATATTAACTTTTTGAAATTTATCTCCATTAAAATAATCCAATCCGTTTAATGAGCCGGCTAACAATATGTCTTTAGAAGTATTTAGAACCGCATAAATCTTACTGTTACTTAATCCATCCTTTTGAGTATAACTTACAATGGCTTCATTCCTAAACATACAAACGCCGCCGCCATAAGTTCCAATCCAAATATTTCCCTCGTAATCTTCAGTTAGCGTTTGAATTCTTACGGAGGATAATCCTTCCTTTTCACCGAATAATTTAAAACTGCCTTTCTTATCAATCCTTAACAATCCATTATCAGCTGCAATCCATACATTCTCAAACTTATCTTCTATTATTTTACCAATTAAATCTCGTTCTATTATGTCAAAATTTACATCTTCGAGTTTATTGTTTTTATATTTAAAAAGACCATTTCCTGCACTTCCAATCCAAATTGTTCCGTTTTTGGTTTGCGTTAAACTAAATGCTGAACAATCTTTTAGTGTAGGGCCAAAAACTTTTAGGTGTTGATTTAATTTGCCTTCCTTTGTAACGTTTACAAGGCCTTCACGGAATAGGCCAACCCACACAGACCCATTCACATCTTCTAGTGTGCAAAAAACATCATTAGTTGGTAAACAATTTGTGGTATCTAAACTTTGGATAAGCTTTCCGTTCTTAAAAACTTTTACACCCGCTCCAAATGTAGAAACCCATATTGATCCATCTCTGTTTTTATTGATGCCGTAAACAGTGTACTTACCCAATCCATCTTTATCAGTAAAATTCTTAAAGGTTTTTCCATTAAACTTAGTAAGACCTTCAATGCTTCCTATCCAAATATTATGCTCATCATCTTCATATACTGCAGTG